>CALJNV010000001.1 GCA_937981455.1 uncultured Bacteroidales bacterium
GTCCATATAATTTAAGATTTCTACGGTTAGAGCATTAGAAATTAATTGGAAGTTTTCTATTTAATGCTACCGTGCAAACCTTCCAGTCAGTCAATTTTTCATGAAATAAAGAAAATTATATTTGCATCTCATTTATTAAAAGAGTTGCTTTGCACAAACTTTTTGAGGGCATGCAGGGTTTTGTTATATTTTTCATTATTGTTTTTTTAAGTGGAATCTTTGGGCTTGTCTATGGGTATATAAAATTGAAAAACAAGGTATTGGAGATTGAAATACAAAGATTTGTGTTTTACAATTATCTTGATCTACATACCCTTTTCAATGCATTCAACAAGCTTGCAGCACTTATAATGACCAGCGATAAGCAATCGGCGTATGATTTTCTTATCGCATTTAGTAATCATCTCAAAAGTCGCCTTGCTATTGAGCCCTCTCTAACATGGACTCTTGACAAAGAGCTAGAATTTATAAAGGCTTTTCGCGAGGCCAGTTTAATTGTCGGGACTGAAGTACCCGAGATGGTTTCACATATAAAGGACCCATACTTGCTTGTTGAGATTCCTGTTCTATCAGTTTATTCTATCTATAGAAAGCTAATTGTGGGTAGAGATATCCAAAAGGTTTATTTCGAGCTTACCTCATCCAATGATACTATTCAATGCACCATTTTCGTAGTCGATGAGCAAGAAATTCAACCCCTGGGTGACCATGCACGTTCGTCTGAATTATTGCACCTTTACAATAAGTATTATGGAAGCCGCTTGAGTGTCAAATTTTCAGGCAAAAGTGGGAAAGCCGAAATGATCTGGAAGGGCTCATTTATCCCTTAATGACCCCCAGCGGATGTAATTCCACGCAAATATCGACCAAGTCAGCTTGTTGTTGCATAACCCAATCGATGTCTTTATAAGCTGCTGCGGCTTCGTCGAGGTCGGCAGGTGTTCTCAATGCATGGATAATTCCTTTGGATTCCAATTTTCTGCGCTCAATCTCAATATTCAATTTTTTTCGAGCCTCATTTCTGCCCATTTTACGACCTGCACCATGCGAGCAACTTTTAAAGCTGTAGGGGTTTCCTTTCCCTTTTACAATGTAGCTTTTGCTTCCTTGGCTTCCAGGTATTATACCTGTGTCGCCTTTGTAGGCCCTTGTTGCACCTTTTCGGTGAATAAAAACCTTACAACCAAAATGTTCTTCTAAGGCGACATAGTTGTGAGCAATATTAATCATAGAAGAACCTTCCCACGAAACAATGCTGCCTCCTGTCTCTGTTTGAAAAATATCTACTATACGCTCCATCATGAGTTTGCGATTGGCAAAAGCAAATTCAACACAAAATTGCATTTCTTGCAGATACTGCTTGCCCTCTTTCGATTCTATTCGCAAATAAGCCAGTTGGTGCGAACGAGGCACTTTGCTTTTTTCTTTTTCATTCAATAAAAGGGCTAGCTTATTGTAATAATCTGCAACTTGTTTACCTAAATTTCGGCTACCCGAGTGAATCATCAACCAAATATATCCGTCGCTGCCTTTTTGAACTTCAATAAAATGATTGCCTCCACCCAGCGTGCCCAATTGATAAAGAGCCGCCTCCCATTCTCTTTTTACAACTGGTATCTTTTCTAGTTCATAGCCCTTAGGCATTAATTTTTCATCTTGCTTTTTTTTATGATGGTTAAAACCTAAGGGAACCACCTGTTTTATTTTCTCCAGTAAACGGCTTAAATGCTGCTTCTCAATTGTAGGAAGTTCCATCCGTATTGCACTCATCCCACAACCAATGTCTACCCCTACGGCATTTGGAATAATAACCTCACGCGTGCACAATACCCCACCAATGGGCATCCCAAACCCTTCGTGGCAATCGGGCATTACGGCAATGTGATGAAATGCATAGGGAAATATGCTTAAATTCTTAACTTGTTGCATTGCGCCTTCTTCCAATTCATCCCCCCACATATAAACTGGCACTAAGCCAAAATCGAGCTTTTGCATACCAGATGACTATTTTTTAAAACTCTTTAAATATAAAATGAACCCACAGGGTCTTATTTTGAAAAATTAAACACTTTCTCAGGCATTTTCTCTTTAGATTTAGGCCAAAATTACGTCAATTCAACGGTGTTTACGGAACAACATTTTGTGAAAGATCGTCAGCCCTGAACCATCCATTGATTTGAATATTGTTAACTTTTTTATAAGATATTGTGTATTAGCCATTAATCGATTCCCCTACTTGTTTGATGGTAGACAATTATTAGAAAACCATAAAAAAATATTAACAGTTTTATTCATTGTTATTTAGTTAATTACAACGAAATCAACAATTATTTTACACCTTACCTCTTGTTTTGTAAAGGAGAAATGATGTACCTTTGCGCCCTCCAAAAAAACGGAGATGTTCAAAAGAAGGCAAAAGCAGAGGTAGGGAAAAAATTTTTTTTACAAGGCCTTGCGAAGAAGAAAAAAGTTAGTACCTTTGCAGCCCCAAAAGAATAGGAGAAGAAGTTCTTTGAAAAGGATGAGAGGAAGCGTAGCGGGACTCAGAAGCCAAAGACAGGTGGAAGAGAGGCAAAAGAGCTTATAA
>CALJNV010000002.1 GCA_937981455.1 uncultured Bacteroidales bacterium
AGGCAGTTATGATACCCGTGAACCGGAAAAGCCTAGAACCAGTTTTGATATGAACCTGAAAGAAATCAGTATTGTTGATGTAGCTTCTCATTTTCTAACCGTAAAAAAAATAGCCCCTGTAATTGAAAAGCTTACCGGCAAAATCAGCGCACAACTGAATATAAACACGCTTTTGAACCCAGACATGATGCCAGATTTAAATACACTTTTTTCGAGTGGAAACATTGAGACCGGAACCTTAAAACTTAGTGGAGTGAATGCCCTCAACAAACTCGATGAGGCGCTAAAAATCAACAAATTAAGCAATCTTAATTTGCAACCCACAAAATTGGCCTACCTGGTAGAAGGTGGAAAATTGATGCTTAAGCCTTTTGAAATTAAAGCCGGAACATTGCAAGGAACGATGGGAGGGGAAGCAATGGTAGGTACCCGGGAGTTAAACCTCGACTTTTTGCTCAACATACCAAGGTCAGAGTTTGGAGGAGCAGCCAACAATGTGCTGAACGGGCTGGTAACTGAGGCAAGTAAGAAAGGCCTTAATATGAATGTGGGGGAAGTGGTCCAAATTGCCAGTAGAATAACCGGAACGCTTGAAAATCCTAAAGTTTCTATATCGCTTGCTCAGTCGGGTGGAAACCTCGCTTCGGATATTAAGCAGCAAGCCGAAGCACAGTTTAATCAGAAAAAACAGGAACTAGAAGCCAAAGCCAAAGCCGAATTAGAGGCCCAGAAAGCGGCGGCCGAGGAAAAACTGAAACAAGAGCAAGAGAAGTTGCGGCAAGAAGTAGAAAAGAAAAAAACCGAACTGGAAAATAAAGCCAAACGTCAAGCTGATTCTCTCAAGAAAAAAGGTGAAGAAGAATTGAAAAAGAAACTCAAAAAATTCTTCTAAACTCTGGCCAAGAATTTAATGCTTGTAAACCCGCTCGTAGAGTTCCTTACCATTCATCAAACTGATTCCCCAAATATCCACATATACGACACTGGTATACAGGGGTGGTCGAGCAAAAACGTATATATGGGTCAAAACCGCCTTTTGATTGGCAATGAGAGTATACAGACAGGGCTGGCCTTCCTCCAGTTTTAATTCCAAAATTCTATCAGGGAATGCTTTGAGCTGAATTCGAAAATGGTTAGGGGCGATGGGCTCTGAATGATATCCGTAGGCTACATTTCGTTCTAAAATCGAAAGTTCGCTCCGCATTCCATCAGAGGCATAATGGATATAATAAACATCTATCGGTTCATGTAGGTCTAGTTGATGGAATGACTTAAAATTAGCATCATAAAATACCGTATTGGCATTTTTATTTCGTTGGATATAGAAAAGGGTCGTGTTAAGCTGTTTGAGCTTAAAAGGACTTTGCATACCAGGAAAAGGTGTAGGTGCCTGAGCTAGTGTTGTTTGGTGAGCAGCGATGCAGGCGATAAAAAATATGAAAAGACCCTTCCTTGCCGCAAACCGCCAAGTGGTTGAGCTTCCAATAAAAGGGAACATTATCTGGAGATTTTCGATTGCAAGGAGGAATATCGACGAAGTTTTTTCATACTGCTGATTTCACTCTCGTAGACCCGTTTTTGCCCGTCGCCTAAAGCTTTTTCAATATCGCGAATATCTTTCACCAAACGAAACATACCTCCAATTTCCACTGAAGCAGCCTGATCTGTACCCCACATCGCCCGGTCAAGAGTTATATGCCGCTCTACGAATGAAGCGCCCAATGCAACGGCGGCCAGTGTAGGCGCCAATCCAGTCTCGTGTCCGGAGTAACCAATAATAGCTTCAGGAAATTTTGTCTTATACGTTTTTATAACCTGCAGATTCAACTCGCCAACGGGACATGGATAAGTGGAAGTGGTATGGGCGAGCAATAGATTATCCGTCCCAATAAACTCAATGGCATCTTCTACCAATTGAAGATCTGACATTCCTGTGGAAACCATAAGGGGTTTACCCGATTTGCGCGCTGCACTCAACAACTCAGCATCCGTAAGGGTAGCCGAGGCGATTTTAATCATCACCGGGTCGAATTGTAAGAGAAATTCCAAGGCTTCCATATCCCAGGGGGATGCAAACCAATGAATACCCTTCTGCCGACAATAACTATCGATTTCAGCATATTCGGCATAGCCAAACTCTACTTTTTTGCGGTATTCAAGATAGGTTATGCGCCCCCAGGGGGTATCGCGCTCCACATCACGCTGATGAGGTGGGGTACTAATTTCGGGTGAACGCTTCTGAAACTTAACAGCATCGCATCCTGCAAAAACGGCTCCATCTATTAGTTTTTTAGCCAGCTCAAGCGAGCCGTTATGATTGATTCCTATCTCTGCAATTATGTATACCGGATATCCCTCTCCGATAAATCTATCTCCAACTTTGATGGCTTTAGTTTTCATGAGTATAAGGTTTTAAATATTTTTCACGCGGGTTGTTTTTGCTTGAATAATAAATTCAGCCAGATCCCGGAAGGCTCCATGGCCGCCGTTACGGTCAGTTACTAGGTCAACCGAATCTCGGATTTTATCAATGGCATCGGCGGGGGCTGCAGACAAACCACAAGCTTTAAGCACCTCCAAATCGTTGTAATCATCCCCGATATAGGCGACCTCATCGGGCTGAAGGGAAAGTTGTTTGCATATGTTTTGAAAAACTTCTGATTTATTTTTTATTCCCAGATATACATACTTTATTTGAAGCTTTTCAGCTCGACGATTCACGATAGGACTATTTTCGCCTGTTAAAATAACTGTCTCAATATGACATGTTTCCCTCAGACGCTGCACACCCATGCCGTCGCGCAACGAAAATCGCTTCAGCTCCTCCCCCTCGGAGGAATAATAAATCCCTCCATCCGTCAAAACTCCATCTACATCGGTAATGACCAGTTTTATTCGTGAGGCCTTTCGCAAAAGTACGTTCATATTGTGGGGGGTTACCATATTGTGTATCCTCCATCTACTATCAAATTGGCTCCAGTCATATATGCCGAAGCATCAGAGGCAAGAAATACGATTGCCCCTTTGTAATCCCAAGGCTGGGCCATTCGTTGCAGGGGCGTCTGCTTGTTGTAACGCCGGATGAAAATATCTGATTGCCCATTTTCAACCCCTCCGGGGGTTAAGCAATTCACCCTTATGCCCTGAGAACCCCAATGGGCAGCTAGAAAACGGGTAAAATGCAACACAGCAGCTTTAGTAGAAGGATAAGAGGGGGATTTATAAAAAAGCTGTTTTCCCTCCTCATCCTGGTAAAGCTGCTGATTGGGTGCCACCACAGCGTATGTTGATGCAACATTAATAATGCTACCGCTATGCCTCAAAAGCATTAATTGCCCAAGCATCTGGCAAGAAAGGAATGTACCTGTTAAATTCACTTCCAACGACTTTTGCCACAAATCCAGAGGATAGTTTTCAAATTTTGAATACTCAAGTGTAAGCGTAGGATCCTCAAACTTGTCGTTGATGGCGGCATTATTCACCAGCACATCCAATTTGTGAAAGTTCGTTAAAATATAATCGCGCAGATGTTCCAGCGAGGTAGGTTTGGTTATATCAATCTCGAGCAAATAAACCTCCCCCAGGGAACGATATTTCTCTACTAATTCATCTATTTTTAGATCAACAGCTACAACGCAAGCGCCTGCTTCAACCAAGGCTTCCACATGATAATAACCCAGTAAGCCTCCAGCACCTAATACTGCCGCTACCTTGCCCTTCAATGAAAACAAGTTAGAAACCGATCTGTTATCGATATCATTCATGTGAGAAATTGTTTAATGCTCCCTGCGAGCAAAATTTGAAATAGGTCTTAGCGAGGGTTGAATCGGCTTGCCAGCCAATTTGATGGTAATATCACCCTGTTTAACAGCATCTACCGTCAGGAAAACCACTTCATCCAAAACTCTGAGGGTGTAATCAATGTCTGCCTCAGTGTGTGAATAGCTCAAGGTAAATGTCCCACTCCAGAGAATTCCCCGTCGAATCAATTCTTGCTGAATGTAAGATTTTATGATAAGAGGATCGAATTCGATTGGTTGAATATCAATTAACAAACGATAAGGGTACCCTTTTACTCGAAGGAAATCCGCCTTGTTGTTTTTAATAATATTTTGCAAACCGGTACGAAGACGATTACCTAATTCCCAAATATGACCTATCACATCATTGTTTTGATATTCTGTGAGGGTAGCTTTGGCAGCAGCCAGCGATAGAGCTTCACCTCCGAAAGTATTAAAGAAAAAGACTTCATCCTCCAATACTTGCATAACATCATGCCTTCCGGTGATCACCGATAAGGGCATTCCATTGGCAATGGCCTTGGAAAAAGTAGCCAGATCGGCCAATACTCCAAAATATTCTTGGGCCCCACCTTCGGCCATTCTAAAGCCCGTCCACATTTCATCAAAAATTAACAAAGTACCATAGTGATGGCATAAATCCTGCACTTTGTATAAAAAACCATCATCGGGTTCGTCAAAGGTCACTGGCTCAAGGATTACAGCGGCTACATCATAATTCATTAAAGCCTTAAAGGCAGCATAATCGTTATAATTAAAAGTTTGGGTCAACTGCGCAACTTCCTGAGGAATGCCAGCATTGCGCGCCAGCGTAGCAGCGTACCAATCGTGCCAGCCATGGTAACCACAAGCTAATATACGGTCACGTCCGGTAAAGGCTCTGGCAATTCGTATGGCAGCACTAGTAGCTTCTGCTCCCGTCTTACTATAACGCACCGATTCTGCATTGGGTATAAATTCTTGAATGAGTTCGGCTACCTCAACCTCCAGCGGATGCACCAGCGAAAAAGTAATTCCTCTTTGAAGCTGATCTTTAATTGCCTCATCCACCGCAGGGTAGGCATAACCTAAACTGATAGGCCCTATACCCATATTATAATCGAGGTATTCATTTTCGTCTACATCAAACACACGAGCTCCTTTGCCACGATATAAGTACTTGGGTGCTACACCCTCTACATATTGTGTATACCCTTTGGCTAGGGTCTGAGTATTACATGGAATAAGCCCCATGGAACGTTTAAACCAACGTTCGGATTCACCGATTTCTGGTAAAGAAGCATTAAAGGCAACTGTATTAGGCATATGTAAAAGATTTAAGGGATATCAACTCGATTGCAATTGAAACTGATGCTTTAAGATCCTGCTAATTTTATAACTTATCGAAGCAGCATCTAATTGATGATAGGCCAGCGCTTCGGTTGGAGTTCCACAGGCTGGCCATCCATCTACACCCCAGATATGTAAGCGATACCTATGAATTTTATTTGCTGCATTGAGCTGGTACAACCAAAACTGACCCAATCCACCCACCGGAGAATGATCTTCAATAACAAAGATCTGCGAAATTCCCTCAAGGGTTTCTTCCAGCCATTCCAGATTAAGCCGATTTAACCAGGGCATATTGATCACTCGAAGGTGTATAGCTTTTTCTTCGAGCAGCTTAGCTGCTTCGAGAGCTTCATGCAGCATCACAGGTCCATAGGCTATCAGGGCAGCATCGCTACCCTGTCGTAAAACGGCACCATGCCCTGGTTGAAAACGATAATTTTCAGGGAGATGAATTGTTGAGGGAGAAGGACCAATGTTCATGCGCAATACACAGCAACCCTTGGCCTGCTCTACAAAATATTTCAGAGCCATACGGGTTTCATCAGGGTTAGAAGGCTGCACAATCGTAGAATCGGGCAAAGCTCCTACCAATGAAATATCTCGTAAACTCTGATGGCTTTTGCCTGGTCCTGCGGGTATCAATCCTCCATAATGAAAAGCATAAATGATATGAGTTTTTTCAGAGGTATTATTGTAAATCTGCTCATTGGCACGCGAGGCCAAAAAACCAGCAAAGGAATTGACCACTGGCAGCAAACCCATGCGGGCCAAACCACCAGCCATCGAAACCATATCCTGCTCGGCAATCCCACACTCAATAAAACGTTCAGGATAAGCATGTTCAAATTTTCGAAGTCTACAATCGCTCGACAGGTCAGCATCAAGCACTACAAGTCGCTCATGCTCAGCACCCAATTCAACCAAGGCATCGCCATAGGCATTTACTACGTATTCGGCCTGGGCTTTCAATGGTTGATTTAAAACCGACGCTTGACTGACAGGCTCTCCCAATGCATTGTAAACAACAGGTTGCTGTGGATTAAGCTCCTCTGCCTCGATAAATTGCACCGGCTCTATGCCCAATTGCCTGCAATACAATACAATACGCCTAGTCATCTCGTCAATACCTTGTTGATAACTGTCTTCATCCGGGGCTCCAGCATGGTAAGGATAAAGCCCTTGATGCTTAGCCATGGCAGTAGGATGCTCCATGAAGCTTACGCCTTTCCCTTTAAGGGTATGGGCTATCACAAATAAACGGTGATGACTCTTACTCAGCTTAATGCTGTAATCGATATCGTAAAAATCATTTCCATCAATGCTTATGACAAACCAACCCAAACTGGCCAATCGCTCTTTTAGAGGACCCAACGATACAATCTCATCAACATATTTATCACTTTGCACTTTATTGTGGTCCATGATCACGGTGATATTTCTAATATCCTGGGCCACAGCCGACAAAAGGGCTTCGTGGTTTTGTCCTTCTTGAAATTCACCATCCCCTATGATGACATACACATGCCCACCCACCTTGAGGTAGTTTTTAGCCCATGCAAAACCTTTCCCTTTAGAGATGCCCATTCCCAGCGAACCACTATTGGCTTCAATGCCGGAGATGTGCACATCAGGATGACCATCAAGACCTCCAAAGCGTCTCAGGCGCAAGAATTGGTCGATGCTAATAATTCCCAAAGCATACAAAGCGGCATATTGACCTGGAACATCATGCCCCTTGCTCGAAAAAAAGATATTTCGGCTGGGGTCAGTTAAGTTTTCATTGCTCAGTCCTAGGGCTTTAAAGTATAAATAAGCAATCAAGTCGGCGGAACTGAAACTGGAGCCCAAATGTCCAGATCCTGCTATTTTTACACTGGTCAATGTGTTAACACGTATCATATCAGCAAGCAAAGCATACTGGAGCGATTCCAGCATACTTAAATTTCTTATCCGGTCAAATTCCTGTTTTTCAATCAGGGTTCGCTTCATGGGTTTTTAGTTATTTTTTAGAGAATTACGGGTATTTTAGAATAATGTGAGCTCATCCAGCTTTTTCCTGCGTAAGATGCATTCAACGCTTGAATTGAAGGATTTTCGTCAAGAAATTGCACGATATCTTTCCAGCCAAAATCGGGAGAATGCGCATAGAGGTTTTCGAAAACCGCTTGAATCAATTGATAGTCTTCAGGGTAATCTATTGTCAATCGATAGAGTGCGCTTAAATTTTCGTTGCCCTCGGGATTGGTAATATTCTTAATTCTAAAAAGATGTGGATTTTCGAAAAAATAAGGAGTGGTATGCTCTCTTTGATGCTTTTGCTGCGCCTCTTTCCAAGCCTTTTGCAAAGCCTCAAATGTAAAAATCTCGACATCGTTGCCATCGGGCCAGGTCGCAGGATGCAAATTACTTGCATAATCAAGATTTTTTTCAGCCAAAAATGAACCAATCACATAATCAACCACCTGGGGATCGATGAGGGGACAATCGGAGGGAATTTTTACCACATAATCGAATCCAAACTCACATGCCGCCTGATAGTGTCTGTCCAGTAAATCATCGGGATGCCCCCGAAACAAAGGTATATTAAGCTGCAATGCCAATTCGGCCACTTTATTATCAGCAGGCAGCCAAGTAGTAGCTATCACTATATTTTGTCCATAAACTGACCTTCGCAGACGTTCTATCATCCGCGCCAATAAGGGTTTACCTCCCAAAGGCATCATAATCTTACCAGGAAGGCGGCTTGAATTCATACGAGATTGAACAATAATCATACGAAAACTTATGATTTTCAGGATAAACTATGTTGATACAAATCCCCAAGCACTGTCTGTGATTGACCTTCTAATACCTGCCGAGCCAATGCCGCTATGTTAGCAGCTGAGGTACCCCCATTCTGTATGGGACACATTCGTTTAAGCCATTCAACATCAAAATCGGAATATACTT
>CALJNV010000003.1 GCA_937981455.1 uncultured Bacteroidales bacterium
CGTTCAGCCGTGGTGTAAACATAAAAATTTAAATAGGAGTCAGAGAGATAATCCTGCGTTGCAACAATAGTTTTGTTGAATGATTGAGGAATTCTTATGGCAGGAACGTATAAAAGGAATACGCCCACCAAAACAGCAGCTGCAGAGACAATACCTCCCCATAAGTAGATTTGTTGAGCCCGCATTAGACGTTGTGGAGATTTTATAACCGCTACCGTAATACGTTTCTGTATACGTTCATTAAAAGTTTCAAAATAACCTTCCGGCACGGGAAATTCTCCCCCCTTACCGATCTTATCGATGAGGTCCACCTCGGAGCGATTTGGTATGTATCCTTTATTTTTCATCTTTTTGCCTAGGAGTATTGATAGTTGTAAAATTAATTAGTTTAATTTATTCAAGGTATTTTTCAATTTTCTTTACTGCCAGATGGTAGCTTGCCTTAAGCGCTCCCACGGATGTGCCTAATATTTGGGAAATTTCTTCATACGTAAGTCCTTCATAATAACGCATATTGAAAACCAATCTTTGCTTGTCGGGTAGTTGCAGGATGGCTTTCTGCAATTTACGCTCTATCTGATTGCCATTAAAATGCAACGGGTCTTCTATCAATTTTTCGAGTTGGGCAGCAACATCCACTAAAGGTAAAAACAATTTATGTCGCTTACTTTTGAGGTAACGAAGTGACTCATTAACCGCAATACGATAAATCCAGGTGTAGAGTGAAGATTCTTCCCTAAAACCATCCACATTTTCCCATACCCTCACAAATACTTCTTGTACAATATCATCCGCATCCTCGTGGCGAATAACCATACGTCTGACAATTGAATAAATCCGTTCCTTATGGGTATCCACCAAAAGTTGGAATCCATAGCTCCTGGTTTCGGGTCTTCGTAAAAGACTCAGTATTTTTTGGTCTTTATCCGTTGCCAATGGAAAGGTATAGGTTTGATGCTATTACTTAGGATTACACTGGATTCAAATAACGCTTCAAATTTCGTTAAATTATTTTTAAACTTAGCATTTGTCTATCTTTGGCCATAGTTTAACGTGGCATTATACGATCTCTTAAAATGTACCTCAAAAAAAATATAATTCTTTGTTTCTTAGGTTTTTTAACTACGTTTACCCCCCAAGCTTTTGGTTTTGAACATAAGCCCGACTCTGTGTTATGGTTGGACTCTGTACTAAATACCCTGAGTGTTGAAGAAAAAATTGGACAAATGTTGAACATCAGGGTGATGAGTGGTAGAGATGAGAAGTATTACACTGAAATTGAGAATTTAATACAAAATTACTCTATTGGAGGTATTACTTTCTTTAAGGGAACTCCCCAACAACAGGTCCGATTGACTCAAAGATTTCAGCAAAAGGTGAGAATCCCTTTAATGATTGCAATGGATGCAGAAACTGGGCCCGCCATGCGATTGGACGGTGTAGTTGGTTTACCCGACATGATGCTCATTGGGGCCACAGGTAATGAAAACCACGCTTTGATGGCCGGCAAAATTGCAGGTGAACAATGCAAGCGACTGGGTGTACAATTAAACTTTGCGCCAGTGGCAGATGTAAATACCAACCCAGCCAACCCCGTAATTGGCCCCAGGGCATTTGGTGAAAACCCAGAACAGGTAGCTCGGATGGCAGGAAAGTATTTAGAAGGGCTGCATCAATCTGGGGTATTGGGTTGTTTAAAGCATTTTCCCGGACATGGCGAAGCTGAGACAGATTCTCATTACGCACTTCCGGTCATACAACTTAGTACAGAAAAAATTCAAAACGAATCTTTGAGGCCTTTCGTTGACAACATCCTGAAAACCGATGCAATCATGATGGGCCATTTGTTTATCCCTGTGTTAGATACTCACTCATTACGACCCGCATCGCTTTCTCAAACGATTATTGGGCAAATATTAAGGAATCAATTGAATTTCGGTGGACTTATTATCACCGACGCAATGGACATGGAAGGAGCCGGCAAAGCCTCTTACCCTGGGGAGCTCGAGGTAGAAGCAGTTATTGCGGGAAACGACATCATCCTTTTGCCTAAAAACCCTGAGGAAGCCATTAAAGCTATCCGAAAGGCTGTTGAATCTGGCCAAATTTCCATTCAAGAAATTGATTCTCACTGTCGTCGTATATTGGCCTATAAATTCAAGTTAGGACTTTGGGCTAAACCTTATATTCCACAGCAGAATCTCATTGAAGAGTTGAATAAACCAGAATATCTCCAATCCATTAAGCAAATGTACTTTGACGCTATCACAGTATGCGGGGATACTTCGCTCATCCCTTATCAGCCCCAAAAACATCCTTGGGTAGCAGTTGTTAGTATATTTCAGGAGAATCCTACTCTGCAAGAAATAACCTGGCTTTTCGCAGATGCGGGTTATTTTAATCTTTTGAAACCCGATGATACCTCTGAATTAAAATTTTTGACAGATACTCTTCAATATTACGACTTGGTTATTTATGTCCTGAATATACCCTCAAAGTTTCAAACAAAAAATTATGGGCTAACAGCCAGAAGCATTGCCGCTTGCAATATATTGATAAACCAACTTCCAAGTATTACTATATTGCTTGGCAACGGTTATGCCGCCCGAAATTTCATTTTCCCATCTAAAGGATCTGCGCAAGTTTTTGCTTGGCAAAACAACACGTTGGCCACCGAAGCCGCATTAAGGGTAGTTTTTGGTGAAAAATCGGCAACTGGGAAACTTCCGGCTACCTTTAGCGAAAGATTCAAATTGGGAGAAGGTTATAGAATAGAAGCCCGGCCAGTGCTTGGCTTTTCTGAACCCCAAGAAGTAGGCGTAGACCCTGATAAATTGCTCAAGATAGATGAGATTGCCCAAGAAGGAATTCAAAAAGGATGTTATCCCGGTTGCCAAATTTTATTGGCACGTAATGGCAAAGTGTTTTACTACAAAGCTTTCGGCAACCATGATGTCGTAGGTAGTAGACCTGTGTCCAAGACAGACCTGTACGATCTAGCATCCGTCACAAAAATAGCTGCAACCACTCTTGCAGTGATGAAATTATTTGAGGATGGGATATGGGACAATGATACAAAAATGAAAGAAGTAATCCCCCATCTCTCAAACCACAAACTCAGAAATATCCACCTTGAGGATGTTCTCAGACATCAGGCAGGACTTTATCCTTGGGTTCCTTTTTATAAAAAAATTCTGCAAAAGGGTGAACCCTCGCCGCGGTATTTTTCTAATAATCTGCGTCCAGGATTTGAGATACCCGTGGCAAAAAATCTTTATTTACGCAACGATTATGTAGACAGCATCATTTCTTTCATTGACAAAACACCCTTGAGTCCACCGGGAAAATTTATTTACAGCGATTTGGGATTTATTCTACTAAAATTTGGAATTGAAAGGGTTACACAACAACCCTTTGCTGAATTTCTTGAAGAAAATTTTTATAAACCCATGGGGCTTGCTTCTCTACAATTCAATCCTGCAGAAAGCGTACAGAAAAACAGATTGATACCCACGAGTATTGACACTGAATTTCGAAAACAATTGCTTCGGGGCTATGTGCATGATCCTGCAGCGGCCCTGTTAGGTGGAATTTCCGGCCATGCCGGGCTTTTTTCTCATGCTATGGATCTAGCTCGAATCATGCAAATGCTACTTTGGAAAGGCTACTATAACGGTATCCAATTTTTTAAACCTGAGACCATCAAGCGTTTCACGAGCTATGGACCACACCCTGAAAGGAATCGTAGAGGATTGGGATTCGACAAACCCCCTGTTCAATTTAAAACCGATGGCCTAATATGTAGGTCGGCATCAAACAATAGCTTTGGACACTCTGGTTTTACCGGCACATTTGTATGGGCAGATCCCGATCAGGACCTCATTTATGTCTTTCTCAGCAACCGAATACATCCTGATGAAGATAACAAACTTATTAACCAATTGAATATTCGTACCCGAATTCATCAAGCAGCCTACGATGCTATTATCCAATAATGCACGTTTAGCATACCAATATCGTACAATTTTATGAATGAATATTTGGATACAGTTATATACCTATTGAACATATCGCTCAGTCAATAGAATTACTTTTCAAAGTTCGCAACAATGTAAATTAAATACTGATTTGAACCCAGTTGGCTAAAAAAATGTTTGGAATAACGACTTTACCCATTTTTAAAAACATACAAGTTTATGAAAAATAAAACGAAATCAGTTTTATTGTGGATTTTTGCATTCATTATAATGTTTGCCTCTGCCACTTATCAGCGACTCACGGGGCCGACGCATCCCCAAAGGGGCAAAATAGAAATTGGAGGTACAACTTACAAATTTCGTTTGCTGAGAAGCCAAGAAAACCATTCCAATGCTAAAATATCAATTAAAATTGCTGACACCTCAGTACATG
>CALJNV010000004.1 GCA_937981455.1 uncultured Bacteroidales bacterium
GGCCAAAACTTTGAGCTAAGGCGCTAAAGCTTCCTATTGAAAACTGCAGCTATTAAATTCACAAGTAAATACAATATCATACTCAGGCCCATACCTGCCAAACCCAATAAAACAATAAAAATCAGGCTGATTGCAAGAAAACTCGCTTGAACAGGATATTCATGTAGAGAGAATCTATGAATCTTAAGTCCAAAAAAAGGAATTTCAGAAACCATTAATAAACCCAAGGCAAGACCCAAAAAAACTAAAGCCAAGGGATGTACCACCCAATGCCCAGTAACGGTTGTCAATCCACCGGGCGCATCAATCGAAGCAACGAGCAAAGAAGCAGCTGGGGTGGGTAATCCTCTAAAGTTATACGCCTGACGGGCATCCACATTAAAGCGTGCCAACCGCCAGGCCGAAAATATTGGAAACAAAAGAAACAACCAGCCAGTCAATATCCAGAAAAGACCACTAAGATCAACAACATAAAACTGATACAGCTTTAATAAAATCAGTCCTGGTAACACCCCAAAAGAAACTTCATCAGCGAGCGAATCCAATTCACGCCCTCCAGGGGATTGCACCTTAAGCCAACGCGCTAACATTCCATCAAAAAAATCGAAAATACCCGCTATAATTATCATTACAGATGCCCACGCAGTATTGCCATTCATCACAAGCACTATTCCCCCCATTCCACTAAGTAAATTGAGTGACGTAATCAGATTAGGTATATGTTTGCGCATAACTCTATAGTTTGCCGCAAAGGTACACCTCAGTAAGAAAACGCCCTAATTCAAATTCACTTCTTATTGAATATATGCACTTAATCCATTCTTATCCGGCAAGTTAAAAAAACATTTATCAATTCTATGAAAATATTTATATTCGATACAATCTTTCTTGTACAATTTCTAAACTTTAATGGTATATATTTGTAGGAGATTTAAAGAGACCAACCATGATACAAGCCAATTATTTTGAGTCTATAGGCACAATCATTAAAAAAGAAAAGCTTGCAACATTTTACCCGGGTTATACATGCACCTGCTTGATTCTCGAATCCATTGAACCTTATCCAGGTTATTACTGCATGATTGATTACCAATTTGAGCAACGCCCTTTATTGCTGTATCTGGTGATCAAAGACACAAAAGAGTATGATCCCGATTTGGTAGTAAGAGCGACCATGGCAATTAAAAAAGCGAATGACTATTCATTCGATGCAGCCCCAGCTAATATTACACTTTTCAATAATAATTATCATTCGATCCGACTGGATGTGCCAAACATTAACCAACTACCTGAAATAGTGGCAGCTTTTAAGAACCAGGGTCTGCAACTGCACAAAAATATTGATGTAAAACCCTATGACAGTCTCATCCATATTCGCCGTTATTTCAAAATTGAAAAAGAGGATGATAACCTATTTCACGATTTGGTTCACACAGAAAACCATTATGTAATTCTTCCCCAAATGCTTACCTGGGCAGAATTCGAACCCATCACCTACCATATTAAAAACAACATAGAATTTAGTACTTTTGACGCGGCCCTCGGATTTGTGTACGACGAGTCCGGCATGGTGGACTTTGTAAGGGTATACGTAAAAAATCCTCAAAAAGAGGATTTGCTTAAAATCAGAGACATGTACCTACGCGAAGTGTCCCGCATGAAGACCTAAGTCTACACACCGAGTTGCAAAAAACCAACCCTTCATCCCCAACCCATTAACCAAAATCTGACCAGGCCCTGTGATAAGAACAGGGCCCTTTTAGTGCTTAAAAACCATTAAAAACTATGATGAATAGTACTTTGCTTATCACAGATTATGACTATTTGTTACCAGAAGAACGTATCCCACTTTATCCGGCAGAACCCCGTGATGCAAGCAAGTTGTTGATAGGAAAACCCAATGGCATGATCCAAGAAGATGTTTTCAGAAATCTTTCTCATCACCTCCCTGAGGAGAGCTTACTATTCATTAACGAGACCAGGGTAGTGCATGCCCGGCTTTTGTTTCAGAAAATGACGGGCAGACGAATAGAAATTTTTTGTCTTGGGCCTGCAGATGATCAAGAGATCCAGCATGCGATGGGTTCATCGTCTCCTATGAAATGGAAAGTACTCATAGGAGGGGCGAAACGCTGGAAAGAAGGACGATTGATGATGAATTTCGATACACCCGAGGGCCTTCAAGGAAGGCTTTACGTAGAAAAATTAACACGACACAATGAAATTTTTGAAGTCATGTTTGAATGGCATCCCTCGCGCCTGAGCTTTGCACAAGTGTTGGAAGCAGCCGGACAAATTCCTCTTCCTCCTTACATTCACCGCGAGACAACTCATCAGGATGAAGACCGTTATCAAACGGTTTATGCCCGTGTAAATGGTTCAGTAGCTGCGCCTACAGCCGGCCTGCATTTTACTCCAGAAGTTTTAGAAAATATTGCAAAGAAAAACATTAAAAAACATAGAGTGATTCTGCATGTTGGAGCTGGAACCTTCCGGCCGGTTGAAACCCTTGACATAAAGGCACACGCAATGCATCAAGAGGAATATGTAGTGGAGAGAAAAACTATTGAGTGCCTTTTAAATCACCTTGAGCAAACTAAAACCATGGTAGGAACCACAACCGTCCGCACACTGGAGAGTTTATATATTGTCGGGAAGCGCTTGCTCAATGGCATTCCTCCAGACCAGGCCGTTCATGTAGGCCAATGGGACGCATACCAGCAACCCTTTCCTAAAACTGCTGAAGCCCTTGAAGCTATAATGCATCACCTTAAAAACACAGACGCCAAACACATTTCGGGGACTACCCGATTGATGATTGTACCCGGTTATACTTTTCGCTTCACAGATATTCTTATCACCAATTTCCATCAACCACGAAGTACCCTATTGCTTTTGATAGCAGCCTTTTACGGCGACAATTGGAAAAAGGCATACGACTACGCCCTACAGCACCAATTTCGCTTTTTGAGCTATGGGGATGCCTGTCTCTTTTTCCGCAATAGCGATTCAGTTGAATTAAAATAAGTATTTACACCGATTGTTTGAAATATTTCCATAAAATAGCGTAGGTTTGCATTCAAATTCATTAAAAACTAAGCCAATGACCGCAACTATTTTTGCCGGAATGATAGGCCAAACTGAGCTCATTATCATCATTGTTATTGTGCTGCTTCTCTTCGGCGGTAAAAAGATTCCCGAATTGATGCGAGGATTGGGTAAAGGGGTAAAGAGCTTTAAAGACGGAATGGCCGGAAAGGACGAAGAGAACGAATCGAATAAGCCCGAACGCGGGTAAAAATGGAAATTTTTGATGTTAGCGGAGTTTTGCTTGCCGGTGGACAAAGCAAGCGCATGGGTTTTCCTAAAGGCAATATCATTTTCCGTGGGCAAACGCTGGCCAAAAGAGCCCACAAAATATTGTCTACGACCTGTTCGGAGGTGTGGATCAGTTCATCCATCGATACTTATAATTATTTAAATACCCCTGTTATCCCTGACGTCTTTCCTGATGCGGGTCCTTTGGGCGGCATTTTTTCGGCGCTTAAATCCGCCTCTTATCCCCAGGTATTTTTTATCCCACTCGATCTTCCCTTTATTGACGAAATGCATGTGAGATATATTCTTGCAGCTTCGCTGCATTTGGTTACCCCTATCATCCCTGTCCACCCCAATGGCAAGTTGGAGCCTTTGTGCGGCGTCTACCCAAAAACTATTTTGCCTGCTGTACTCGAACTGCTCACCCAAAGACGCTTTAAAGTCCTTGATCTTCTCGATAAAATAGGTTTTCAAGAGCTGGCAATAAAGAATTTTCCGAATTACCACGAGCATTTATTCTTCAATGTCAATACACTCGCCGATGCCCAATTGCTCAGTAAATTTTAGATGAAGCTTAAGAAATATAATGGCAATTTGTGGATTATGGCATCATCGGCGGCATCGCTATGGGCTGCCATCGAAATTGTTTTAGGATCATTTTTACACAACCTAAGGATACCTTTTTCGGGAAGTATTCTCACCTTTTTCTCCATTGGACTCATATCGGGCTTCGTTCAATTGTGGCCTTACAAAGGATTGATATGGAGAACAGGATTAATCACGGCTTTGCTAAAATCGGTTTCTCCCTCGCACATCATCCTTGGCCCCATGATTGGAATTTTGTCTGAAGCCTTCCTCATGGAATTGTGTTTAAGAATGATGGGCAATAACCTCCTGGGCATTATGGCTGGCGGTATGTTTTCAATGAATGCCTCCTTAATCCACAAAATCATAAATTTACTCATTTTGTATAGTTGGAACATTACCCATATCTACCTCAATCTCTATAATTGGCTTTCGAAACAAGTCGCTGAATGGCTACCCAATGACCCCATAATGCTCTTAATAATTCTCCCTATTTCTTATGCTTTGCTCGGAGCTTATGCAGGTTGGCTAGGACACAAAGCAGGCAAACAAGCATTCAATAATCCCTTAAAATCCAATCTACAAAAAGAATCCGCCCTAAACGCATCCCATTTATTCAAAATCCCGGAAAATCTGAAACCCATTCCTGCACTTGTTCCGTTACATATTGTAAGTCTGGTTGTAATACTCTTCCTTTTCAGCTTTCATCATATAATCACTGGTTTTACTCTGTCAAGCTTGTATTTAATCTTCGCTGCCATACGCTACAAAGAATACCTTCGACGTTTCAAAAAACCAGCTCTATGGCTACAATTTATGGCCATTCTGGCTATGACGCTTATTTTTGGAAGCTCCCTAACCACCAAATCTCATTCATTGGAAGAAAATTTAATAGCAGGTTTAACAATGATTGCCAGGGCCACAATTCTTATTACTTCACTCAGTTGCTTGATGGCAGAAATACACAGCCCTGTCATACAAATATTGACCACCCAAAGTCCCCTTAAGGACCTGGTTAGAGCTATAGAAGCAAGTTCTGCAACGATTCCATGGATTCTAACTCAACTTCCACCGCCTAAAAAAGCTTTGAGAAATCCTTTAGCCACCCTGAAAGAAATTCTCCAACTGACCCAATTCATCGCACAAAAAGAGACTGCAAGCAACGAAAGAGAAACTTCGTGATTTTTGCCTTAATCACCATCAATTTTTTGAAGCTTTTGGCCGAAGTTTAAAAAGTTTATTTTTGTAAAATAATACCTAAATGTAGTATTTATGATCATTAACATTACTACGGTTTATGCTTTGCGTGTCCTTTTGTACATGGCCTGGCTTCATCCTCAAAGGGTTACTGCCAGAGAAATAGTTTCTCATTTAAACTTACCGGATAAATACGTTCGACGGCTGATAACACGGCTTTCAAAAAATGGTTTTATTAAAAGCCTGCAAGGACGAAATGGGGGCTATATTTTTACAATACCGCCGGGCCAAATCAGTGTTAAAAAATTGGCTGAGGCTTTGAATGATACCACATTACTGCACCATTGTATCCTAAATTTTGAAAATTGTAATGATGCCCACCCCTGTGCTCTTCATGAACCCTGGGCCCGCATCCGACTCCAGATTCAAGAACTATTCAGTAATTCTTCCCTTCAAA
>CALJNV010000005.1 GCA_937981455.1 uncultured Bacteroidales bacterium
ACAGCTTATCGTACCAGGAGGTTACCTACGGCGCAATTCGCTTTCGCTGGTGGGCCCACTGGCTGAAAAAAACCTTGAGACGCTTTTTGTGGATAAGCTTTTTTTAGGTGTAGATGGCATCATCGCCTCGCAAGGCATTTATACTCCCAATCTTGAAGAAGCTCATCTCAACGAGCTTATGATTAAGCATTCAAGAGAAGTTGTCATCGTCACCGATTCCAGTAAATTTCAACGCAAAAGTCTAGCTTTTATTTGTAGTATTGATAAAATCAGCACATTGGTAACCGATGAAGGCATCTCCGCTGAAGACAAAAAGAAACTTGAGGATCAGGGAGTAACTGTAATAGTAGCCTAAAACTCTTTAAGCAAGGTTTCATTTAAAATTCTTCATTAATTAGATTACAATATTTTTCATTTCATTTTTATTAGTTGGTTATTTGTTTCAAAACCTTATATTTGTCCGATAAAAAAAGAAAGATGAAACAAATATTCAAACAACCGTGGCTGTTTTACGCCCTTATAACTACGCTGTTCTGGGGTGTTTGGGGAGCGTTTATTGAAATTCCTGAAAAAGCCGGCTTTCCGCCAACGCTTGGTTATGTCATCTGGGCTTTAACCATGG
The DNA here is from genome assembly GCA_937981455.1 of uncultured Bacteroidales bacterium. Classification (GTDB taxonomy): domain Bacteria; phylum Bacteroidota; class Bacteroidia; order Bacteroidales; family TTA-H9; genus UBA2030. The sequence continues at coordinate 623 of CALJNV010000005.1, forward strand.
TACCCTGTGCCACATACGTGCTTCATAAAATGAATTGGAAAGTGGATAAGGATTTGAAATCTATATTGCTAGGTTCTTCAGTAGGCCTACTAGGGGCTGGAGGCCAACTTATTCTTTTTCAAGCGCTAAAAAGTGGTCCGGCTTTCATAGTATTCCCTATTATTTCACTTTATCCTGTACTTACCATTTTTTTATCTTTGCTTTTGCTGCACGAAAAAGCCAACCGCAAACAATGGGTGGGTATTCTTTTAGCTCTCATCGCTATGTTCCTTCTTTCAAACCCACAAATCAACCCGATTCAAGGAGGCAGCACCCAATGGCTCTATCTGTCTATCCTTGTCTTTGTAATGTGGGGCTTGCAAGCATGGGTGATGAAATTCGCCAACACTCATATGCAAGCCGAAAGTATATTTTTATACATGACAATTACAGCATTGATTTTAGCCCCAGTAGCTGTGCGCATGACAAACTTTAATGCTTTCATTGAATGGGGTTGGAAAGGACCTTATTTAACATTCTTTATTCAAATCTTAAATGCCATCGGAGCCTTGACCCTGGTTTATGCCCTGCGCTATGGTAAAGCCATTATTGTAGTGCCGCTAACAGGTTTGGCTCCGGTTATAACCGTCATGCTCTCGTTGTTGATTTATGCTGTAGTTCCAGGGAGGGTGCTCTTAGCTGGCCTAATTTCTGCATCCATAGCCATGCTCCTTTTAGCTGAGTAATTTTCATTATTTCTTGAAAAATTCAAAAACCGTGTTGTGACTATATTTTTCACCAGGTAAAAGCAGTGTACTAGGAAATAGTGGAATGTTGGGTGAATTGGGTAGATGCTGGGGTTCGAGGCAAAACGCCCAGGGCTGCCCTGTCGCAATACGTGAAAGGGGAAACGAAGGATGCTGCTGCAGCGGTCTTTCCACGGGAGTGTAAAGCTGAAAAGCAGGTTGTGTGGTAAAAATGTTCATATGCATGTTCGAGTCGGGGCTAAAAATTTCGGCGGCAGGCTCTTGCATTCCGGTTTGCGTTAAAACCAAACAATGATTATATATACTTCCAAGGCGCTGCATGCCCTCTGCAAGGCTCATACCCTTGCGAAAATCGAGGGGAGTACCCTCTGCTTCAATCAACTCTCCTGTAGCAACAATGTGGTCATCGACAGCCAAAAATTTATCGGCTTTGAGCTTTAAAGTATGTTGATGAACCCCAGTCCGAAAACCTGATAAATTGAAATAGCCATGCGTAGTTAAGTTTACATGAGTGGGTTGATCGGATTGGGCTTCGTAACTCACACTGAAACGAAACCCCACGACACGATAACATACCTCCACACTTAAATTGCCAGGATAACCCTGATCCCCATCGGGGCTGAATAAATCCAAACGAATGAATGCCTCATTGCCGTGCGAATAGGCTTCCTTGAGTTGCCAAACTTTATGGCTCAATCCCTCATCTCCCCCATGGAGAGAATAACCCGGGCCATTTTCTGAAAGAAAGTACCTCTTTTCTCCAATTTTAAAAGTAGCTCCACCTATGCGATTAGCAAAACGGCCTATAATAGCACCTGGGTAATAATCAGCCAGAAGGTATTGTTGCAATGAATTGAGGGGATAGACCACTGGAATGCTCTCACCGCTGTCGAATCTCAACTCGAGCGAAACCAGAGTAGCGCCAAAATTAGAAAATACCGCTCTCAAACCCGCCCCTGTGGGTTCTGCTTCTATCCTTAAAATATCTTTTCCCTTAAAACTCCCCCATTGCGCAATATTAATTTTCATTTGATCAATTTAATTAGAAACCTTCCTCACTTGTTTTTTCCCACGCAGTAGTGATTATAAGCTCTTTCAGAAGCTGCATTGCCCAGCTTCATCGATTTCTTCCAATCCTTGCAAGCTCCATTCTGGTCGCCAAGTAAAAATTTAGCATTTCCTCTATTGTTAAGGGCTGGTGCATAAAGACTATCTATGCGCAGGGCTACATCAAAATCGCTTAATGCTTCCTTGTATTTCTCCATATAGCTTAATGCAATTCCCCGATTATAATATGCATACATATTTTTGGGCTCAATCTGAATCACTTTGGTAAACATGGCAAAAGCATCAGGATATTGCTTAAGATAGAGATGTGCTTCGCCCTTGTACATGTAAGCATGGGTATGGGCTGCATTTAGTCGAAGTGCTTCTTTATATTCGGGTATAGCCTTTTCCCATTCTTTCTTCTGAGAATAAATAAATCCGCGAACGAAATAACCATTGCCATCATTGGGGCTCTTCTCAATGTATCTGTTGATATAGATAAGGGCTTCATCATAATTCTGTAAACCTATCAGGGTGGCTGCCTTTGTGAAGGTCCATTGAGCGTCTTCATCAGCTCCAGCTCCGGGCTTAAAGGCATCTTTATCGGGTTGGTAAGGCATGTTGTTCCCTTTAACTTCTTTTGCCTGCGGCTCATTCTGGATGAGCTCCTTTTTTTTGTTTTCATTCTTGCACGCCGCAAAACCCAGCACAATAATTATTGCAATTAAAACAAGTCTTTTCATGGGTAGATTAGTTTTAGCAAAAGTATCAATCTTTACAGTACTTCGAAAGGTATTCAGAGGCTTTGACAAACCCTTTGGCAGCAGCATTTTGAAGGTCGGCACAGCCCTCCTTTTTTTTACCTTGGGCCAATCTTGATATTCCTCTACCTGCAAGGGCTTCAGAAGAATTGGGGTCGAAGGCGAGAGCTTGTTCATAGTCCTTCTCG
>CALJNV010000006.1 GCA_937981455.1 uncultured Bacteroidales bacterium
TCGGACGATGGGAATGTAGTACCTGGCAAATTCATCTTGTTGGTGAACGTGCAGCAAGATCCGAATCTTGTAGGCGCGTATGAATTGGCAGCCGCAGGAGGAGGTGGCGGTGGATCAGCACCGAGCAACCTGTTAGGCTACAATGTATACCGTGACGGAAACCTATTAGCCTATGTAGAAAAGCCGACCACCGAATACTACGATTTGTATCTGGATCCCGGGTCATATTGTTATACAGTAACCGCAGTCTATGATTTAAGTGTTTACGGTTTCCCTGCCGGTACTACGGGTGAATCATTGGAGAATGGTAATGGACCGGCTTGTGTAGATATCAATTATGGTGTACCTATCCCGTGGACAGAAGACTGGTCAACGGCCAACTTCACATATAATAATTGGAGTTTTGCACCGGATCAGGGACACTGGAGAATTAGCAACATGACGGGCAATCCTGTGCCGAGTGCTGAATTTACGTGGGTACCGCCTATTACAGATTATAGTTATGCCCTCATTTCACCCGCTTTGAACGCCAGTATCTATACCTGCGCTGACATTTGGTTAGATTTCCATCTTAAATTAGATGATAGGAATCAGACAGGCGCTGAAAAACTTACGGTGGACGTTTATTGGAGCGGTCAGTGGCATAAAGTTGCTGAGTTTAAGAATGAGGGATCCTTTAACTGGCAGCCTCAGCATATCGATATTACACAAACAGCTGGAAAAGCTCTTAAAGTTCGTTTTGTTGCCAATGGCTCCAACAGTGCGGATATTTTGGGTTGGTTTGTGGATAATATTCATGTTTATCCCATGGTACGTCCGGCCAGCAATCTGGTGGGCACCAACACCAATACAAACTTCAATGCTACTTTGCATTGGAATGCGCCCGAATGTCCTACAGGGGGCCCCGTTGGTACACCTGTCATGCTCAAGCAATGGGATGGTGATCCTACTGTGAACCCCAATGCTTATTACCAGCAATTCAACTATGCCTATGGCGTGGTTTACAATTTGGCCGCTTATCCTGATGCTACCCTGCATACCATCGACTTCCACCATGCTTCGTGGGGTGTATTTGGCACCTGGCAGTACAAAATCCATGTCGTCGATTGGACTACTTATAGTGAAATAGCTACCCTTGGACCCTTTGTCACCACGGGTAATGATAAATGGGAGACCGATATTCCTCTAGGTGATATTATGGGATACGGCGGTGGCCTTGTAGGTATTATGATGGAACCTATGAGTAATCAACCCACTGATGCCTATCCCTGCTTTACTGCAGATAATAATGGTCCTCAAGGCGTATCGCTCTATGGTCCACTACCCAACTATGGTGGATTCATGACATCGGGTGTAGGAGATTTCTACCAGAATCTATGGATACTCACCGCATACGATGATAAGGGTGTGGTAGCCCCCAGGAAAGTGCCTGTGAACGAACTTCCTATCGAAATGATTGCACGGAAGCCTATTGTTCCAAGGATCTCCATTGGATCACTTACCACCAACCAGAGGGCTATCGTTGGTCCTAACGACGGTGTGAGAGGAGTAATTGGCTATAACATTTACCGCAATGGAGAATTGTTAAATGCCAACCCTGTAACAGATACAGCTTATGTTGATGTTGTTCCTGGCAATGGGCAATATTGCTATGTTGTAAAAGCTGTTCATGAAGGATACTTTGGCAACCTCGAATCAGAAGCCACCAATGAAGTATGCCTTGGCTTTACCGTGGGTATCAAAGATCCTGAGGCTACCTCTATTTCAGTTTACCCGAATCCTACCCGCGATTTCGTGAACGTAATTATTCCAGCTGGCATCCGTTCTGTAGAACTGGTCAACTATCTTGGCCAGAGTATTTACATCATGACTCTGCAGGGTGAAGGTACCTATAGAATCAATATGGCTAACTACGAGTCGGGGGTCTACTTCTTGAGATTTACTGATACCTCAGGAAACACCTCTCTCGAGAGAATTACTCTTACCCGTTAATGGGAATCCTTGATTTCTAGACATAGCAACTGCCCGGTGATGAGCCGGGCAGTTTTATTGTTAAATTCTTAGTATATAATAGCAATACGGGTACGCCGATAGTTTGGGTAAAAATCTATTGATATTCAGTTGATAGTAATCATCGGGGGTTGACAATCGAGATCGCAGCTCAGCTCAAATTTTTACCTTTATTCGTAAGTCCCTTTTTTGAGAATTTTACCATTTTGCATAAATATTTGTCCATTGGCTATAACGGTTTCAAGATGTAGGTCTTTATCCAAGACAAGAATATCAGCGTCTTTGCCTGGAGCTAATTCTCCTTTGGTATTTAGCTTAAATATTCTTGCAGGATTGGTGGTTAATACTCGAAGCGCTTGAGATAGTGAGATTTTTTCTACTAAAACGGAATCTCTGAGCTCATGCAAATTTGCAATAGGCAGACCCCTGTCTATACGCAACAATTCACCGGTATGGGTATCAAAAGCTGGTAACGATCCACAAGCATCTGAAGAAAACGTGATGTGCTCTAAAGGCACTCCTGCTGCAAGCAATTCTCGGAAAGCCTTAGAGGGTTTAACTTCTTCATCCGGATAATAGGGATATGAGCTGGTAGTTATGTCCACAGGTCCGTCTTTTCCGTAATTTTTTGATTCCCTGAAAATCCATGGGTTTCGATTGATATGTGTGGGCAGAAATTGTTTATATTTTAATTCCGAATTTTTAACCAGATCGTAAATGGGCTTGAAGGGATTCTTGGCATCACCCATATGAAAATTGATGATTCCAGCACATCCGCCCAATAAACCAGCTATCCGGACATGGGCTGCAAATTTTGCCAATTCTTCTGACGAAGGATTTGAAGAGCGATGGTCGGAGAGGGCAATTTCTCCGGCCCCTATTATTTCTTCGAAGTAAATGATATCTTTTGCGACGTCACCAGTAATTGTTGGTGTGGGAAGTTGGTAGGCGCCGGTCATCATCCAGGCCGATACCCCTTCAGCTCTCAATGCTTTGACCTTCATTAATACGTCGATGGGTGAACGAGCAAAGCCGTCGGTACCCAGGCAACCAATGACTGTGGTAACCCCTGCTTTTATCATTTCTGTGAGCTGCAGTTCAGGGGTTCGTGTTGCTGGTCCACCTTCGCCTCCGGCACCTGCAATGTGCACATGCCCATCGATCAAACCTGGTACAACTAATTTTCCCTTTGCATCGATGATTATGGGCTTTATGTTTTTAAAATCTGCCATAACCCTATTGTCTTCAATAGCCAGTATTTTTCCTCCTCCTACCCAAAGATCCTTTGTACCGATAAAATCCGGTGTGTATATTTCTCCCTCTTTAATGAGAATCATAATTTTAATGGTTTTAAATGTAACAATAAAACAAAAATACAAAGAAATTATTCCGCACATCATTTACCTGCGAACCATAGCTTATCTATGGATTTCTTTAAAAATATTCAGCCTGTTATTTTTTTAATTTTACCCCATTCAATTAATATTTTTAATTCCATGCAAAAGCATACGATTATTCGAGCCATTTTTACAGTATTATTTTTCAATCTGCTAGTATCTATGTATTCCCAAGGCGGTTATTTGGTAATTGCAGGCGGAGGCTTACAGGCAGGTAATTCTGATGTATTTGAAGAAATTATAAGATTGGGTGGGGGTAGATCGGCAATCTTTGGCATTGTGCCTGCAGCAGGAGGTTCACCCATACAGTCGTTCATGGGATTTAGGGAAATCTTAATGCAATATGGATTGAACGAGTCGCAAATAAAGCTGATAAAAATAGCTACGGAAGATGATGCCAGCACGGAGGAAGATGAATCGCTGTGGATAAGAAATGCATATGATACAGGTGTATGCAGTGACATTGCATCGTGCACAGGTATTTGGTTTTCGGGAGGAGATCAGATGCGGGTAACCCGTGCATTGCTAACGAAAGAGGGGAGAGATACACCAGCCTTGCAAGCGATTCGAGATGTATTGGCACGTGGAGGAATCATAGGGGGTACGAGTGCTGGGGCTGCCATACAAAGTCGAATCATGATTGGGGGCGGTTCAAGCATGGGGGCTTTGTTGTATGGTATTTCTGATGTTTATTCGGAGGAAGAGGTGGATGGACGGGGCAAATTATTTTTAACGCAGGGATTGGGTTTTTTCCCTGAAGGAATCGTTGATCAGCATTTTGATCGGAGGGCGCGCTTAGGGCGATTGGTGATGGCTCTTTTTAAAAGTCCGATCAGGTTTACCTTGGGGTTTGGAATCGATGAAAATACCGCCTTAATTTATGATGTAAAACATCGAACGCTTACTGTCAAGGGAAAAGGGGGCATCAGCCTGCTGGATATTTCCAACGCCAGTTTGAGTTATGAAAGAGAGCGACCGGTTTTTCGTGACCTTTATCTCAGCTATTTGACACCTGGTGATAGTTTATATGTTGAAACTTTGAGGTTTATTCCTGGAAAAAATAAAGTTAATACCCGTGGCCGGGAATATTATCAGATGAAAGAGCTGCCCTGCACTGGAGTTTTATCGGGGGCAGGTTTCACCCTCAATGATTTGGTATCCGTTTATTTAATTGATAATAAGGCACTTGATAAAATTTTTCAGATTACTTTTGGCGCACAGGGTGATGGTTACAGGTTGGATTTAGAAAAGGAGGAGAGCACAATGGGTTTTTTAGCGGATATGCCGGATGATGAAAAATATTCCTTCTGGCGGGTGAAAATGAATTTAATCCCCATTCAGGTAAAGATTATGGACATCGAAAAAAAATAATTTTTCAGGGAGCTTGATTGAGTTTAAATAATTGATATATTTGAGCCATATTTTAGGCAAAGCCTTTGTGTTCCAAATCCTTAACAAAACTTAAATCACATGATTTACAGAATGTTACACTTTAAAGCGGGAGCGTGGCTCATCGCTATGCTCATGATGGCGATGAATCTCTGGTCGCAAAATGTGCCGGAGCTGATTTATTACAAGTTTGATGCAGCAGGAATAACGGTTCAAAACCAGGCGAGCTCGCCAGTAGGGACCAATCCTGCTCAAGTGTTGGGTCTTACCATTGGGGGCACAGGTCAATTTGGCATGGGCCTTTAAGGCAATGGAGGTTCTTCTTCCACTAATTACGTGAACACCGGTTGGGCAACCAACCTGGGTACGGGCCCCTGGACGATTTCTTTTTATATCGATGGAGCCGCTAACAATACCACCCTTTACTACCTCTGGGGCGACAACACGGCCACTTCTTTCCGTTGCTTCATTGGTGGAGTAGCCGGAGCTGGCAATTGCATTGTTCGTGGTGGGGGGCTACCCGATCTGATTGTCAATGGAATTGCATCTGGTCCCACAGTGGTTCATTATGTTTATGATGGCACAACCATTAAAGGTTACAAAAATGGGGTAGAAGTAGCCAGTGCAGCTGCCTCTGCGGCTAACATTAATGGTACAGGACCCTTTAAGGTGGGGGGCTATAGCACCTCCACAGGAATGAATGCTGGGAGTATCATGGATGAATTCAGGGTTTATAATCGAGCATTATCTGCAGCAGAAATTTCTCAAACTTGGAACCAAAGCCTACCTTTAGGCGGTGGCGGTGGTGGAAGCCAGCCCGTAGTAGTACAAATTGGTACGGGAACCAGCACGACTTATCGTGTAGCTTGGAACCATTTTTATCAGTACAGCCGAACCCAGACCATCTACCAAAAATCAGAAATCAATCAAGCAGGGCAAATTCAAAAAATTGCTTATCAGGTAGCAAACTGGCCCAATCCATATACTTATAACCAGATTAAAATTTGGATGGGGCATACTACCTTGCCTTCATGGACAGCTACAAGCCAATGGATTGATGTCAATACTCTTCAGTTAGTATACGACGGTCCTATTGCCATCCCCGGTCCAGGTTGGCTTGAAATTACCCTTCAAACCCCCTTCAACTACAACAATACCGATAACCTTGTTATTGCTATACACGATCCTTTGAATGTGCCTAGCTATGCGGGTTCATCCTACACTTTCTATTATTCTACTACAGGGACCAATCGTTTTTTGCATGGATACAGCGATTCCCAGCAGTGGCCCACATCGCTATATATGAATGATTATCTTCCCAATATCAAATTAACTATTTTACCGCAAGCTGCAGTGCCAGGTACGCTAGCTGGGCTGGTGACCAATGCATCAAATGGGGCTCCCGTGGTGGGTGCCAAGATTCAGGCTGGAGACAGTGTGACTTATTCTGGTCAGGATGGTTCCTACAGCATGTTGATGCCCGCAGGCAACTTACCTACGGTTACCTGTTCTAAGCTGGGATTTGAAAATATGGTGGTTAATAACGTAACGATTACTGCTGCTCAAACCACTACCCAGGACTTTGCCATGTTGGAGAACACCAATCCGCCGGGCGTAGTTTTTGCATCGCTAAACACTGCGCAGACTGCGGTAACCATCACCTGGGGTGTACCGCAAGGGCCCTATGAAAT
>CALJNV010000007.1 GCA_937981455.1 uncultured Bacteroidales bacterium
TAATTTTTGGAGTAATACATCATCTGCTCCACATAATCATCGGGATAGCTTATGAGGATATCAACGCATTGGCCCTCTTTATATACAGGCTCAAACATAGGATTCATGAATCCCCCATAAGGAGCCAGATTTAGTTTTGAATACCTTTCAAGCACTTCTCTGTGAAGTTCGGGATCTACTTTAACACCATAAGTTTCCACGAGTTGCCGAGCCGCCTCATAATTGCCTGTTGACTTAATACGTTGAATTTCAGCCAACAATTGTCCAAACAACTCGCGCAGTCGGTGTGGGTCGTTTACCACAAAGAAAGTTTTACCGTCACGTACTTTTTTTTCTATAATCTTGTCGTTCATTCCCTTTTCGTAGCACCAACGAGCTATAAGCTGGCGGTTACGCATATGGGCCTGTTCTATGTTTTTGCCAGGTTCGATGCGCGTAAGCTGCGTCATAAGGCCATTACGTATATAAGCATTATATTCAGCTTTGGCGACATCTTCAGATTCAACAAGGCCAAGCTCAATCATTTTGGGATCCATCAGGAAATAGAGAGCAAAAAGGTCGGCGCGAGCCTCTTCGATGGGTGAATGGTAATTTCGTAAGGCTTCGCTGCTCACTCCGGGAAGTAGCTGCCCGGAACCATGCCCCAGACATTCATGGAGATCGGTATGCAGATTATCGGCCAAAGGTCCATACTTTTTTGCTAACTCCACTTCATCAGGAGAATAACAAAATTCTTCCAGAAAACCTGTTCCTAATGAGGCTTGATGGTAGGCATAGGTAATATTCTCCATGGTTACCGATTTTGAACCATGCTCTTTGCGAATCCAATCGGCATTGGGTAAATTGATTCCAATAGGAGTGCTGGGATAACAATCACCTCCCAATTGACCTACCGTAATTACCTTAGCACTAACACCTTTAACCTCTTTTTTGCGAAACTTGGGGTCGATGGGGCTATGATCCTCAAACCATTGTGCATGGGCACTGATTATCTTTGTTCGGCGTGTAGCTTCTTCATTCCGAAAATTGACTACAGATTCCCATGTAGCCTTACGACCTAGAGGGTCGCCATATACCTCAATGAAGCCGTTAACATAATCCACAAACGAAGTATTTTCTACCCATATCACATTATATTCATCCCAGGTCTTTAGGTCGCCGGTTTTGTAATATTCAATCAGTTTTTCCAACCCCATGCGTTGCCGTTCGTTTTCGGCCACCGACTTTGCCTTTTCAAGCCAAAAAATTACTTTTTCAAGGGCCTGACCGTAGAGTCCTCCCACGACCCAGGGAACTTCAACGACTTTATTGTCTTTTTTCACTACTTTAGTATTCAAACCCAGGGAAATGGGCTGATTGGGATTTGAAGGTTGAAAAGTATTATAATACGTTTCAACCTCTTCCATAGTTACCCCTTCATAAAAATTGCATGAAGAAGCAGCGATGAGATCTTGATTCGGGTCCAGGTTCACTCTTTTGGGGGCAATATTTGTATTAAACATAATGTCGGTAATCCATTCAATAAATTCCGACTTGCTCATGCTTTTGGGCAAGGGAAGGAGTGTCTTGTCAATTTGTGCAAGAGCAATTTTCAACCACGATGGGTTGAAGCCCGGAAAAAATTTATCGGTTGAATAGTGGTGGTGAATGCCGTTTGAAAACCATACGCGCTTTAAATAAATCATAAATTCATCCCAATCTTTGCCTTCACGCTCACCCCTAAAATTTTCATAAACAGCTTCCAGAGTTCGGCGAACCGCTAAATTGTATTTGTAGTTCTGGTCGAAAACAATATCACGACCCCATAAGGCGGCCTGACTGAGGTAGTAAACAAGTTCTTTTTGCCTCAGACTCAGGGAATCCCAACCAGGAACCTGATACCTGAGCACCTTAAGATCGGCAAAACGATCTACCTCCCATTTAAAATCGCCCTGTTTATCTTTTTCCTCTGGGGAAGTACAGGCACTTAACAATGCAACAGTAATCATCAGCAATAAATTATTTGTGTTCATAGATAAAATACATTAGGTGATGTAAAAACTTCAGGGATTCAGCAATTGTCATCAGCCCGTCGAATCACTCCATTTTTAGCCAAAGGCACTACGGGGCATCTATCAATGGTAAAGGTAAACTCCAACACATCATCGAGTCTCAGGCGCCGGAGGCGCTCCCGATGTTCGGCTTTAGTATGATATTGCAACAGATTTTTTTGGGCCAGTCCCCAAAGGTCGAGAGCAGCATGACCAGCATCGCTTTTAATTTCGAAGCACCCTGAGAGCAAGAGCCTTTCAGCCAAAGCCCCAGCAAAAACAGTATCTTCAAGATTGAAACGTCCTTTCCAGCCTGAACACAGGATCAACACATGCTTAGACTGATCTACAAGCCATTGAGCCAGTACTGATAAGTTGACAAAAGCTCCCATGGCAATATCCGCTTCATTTTTCACCATTTCAAATGCCTGAGTGCCATTGGTTGTACTATAAACTATCTCCTTCCCTATTACTTGAGGGGTCATAAAATGAAAAGCCGAATTACCGATATCAGCAAAATCGGGTTTAATGCCTTCGCGTTCAGCCGCCACCATATATCCCATATCTTTAAAGGCTTTGGCTTCTTCAAGGGTAGCAACAGGAATGATAGATTTCACCCCATGATGTAGGGCCGCACAAACCGACGTGGTGGCCCGTAAAATATCCACAAGTACAACCACAAATGGCCCAGCAGGTTTAATCGCAGGGTATAATTGGGGAACCAGGGCAATTTCGATTTGCCTTCTATCCATAACAATGGCTTGATATTTAAATGGAGGATTTACTTTTCGGGAGGTAGTTTTTTCCTGAGCACTTCATCGCGCATCTGTTCTTTGAAGGCAAGTATCTTCTGCTGAATGACAGGGTTAGATACGCCCAAAATTTGCATGGCCAGGATACCAGCATTTTTAGCTGCATTAACGGCTACAGTGGCCACGGGAACCCCATTGGGCATCTGTAATATAGAAAGCATGCTATCCCAGCCATCCAGCGAATTTCTTGATTTCACGGGAACACCTATCACAGGCAAAGGTGTAGCACTGGCAATCATTCCGGGCAAATGAGCAGCTCCACCGGCTCCCGCAATTACAACTTTTAGTCCTCTTTCTGCCGCTGAAAAGGCATATTCTAACATGAAGGCAGGGGTGCGATGCGCTGACACCACTTTACATTCAACAGGAATGCCCTGAGAAGATAAAAATTCGGCAGCCTCCTTCATTACCTCCCAATCGCTATCGCTACCCATTACAATGCCTACTATTGGCTGATTACTTTCAGTGTTTTTTTTACCCATACTGCTATTTTTTTTGCCTCTTCTAGATCAGAATGGACAATGGTGACATGACCCATTTTTCGAAAAGGCCGAGTTTCATTTTTTCCGTAAATATGCACATGTACGCCCGGGTGTTTTAATATTTCTGATAGATTCATGTAAGTTACTTTCCCACTATAACCGGGCCAGCCCAATAGATTAATCATTACGGAAGGAACAACTACATCAACAGGCCCAAGCGGCAGGCCAAGTATACCCCGCAAGTGTTGTTCGTATTGCGAGGTAAGACAACTTTCGATGGTTTGATGACCACTGTTGTGGGGTCTGGGCGCTACCTCATTCACCCATAAATTTTCATTTTGGTCTAAAAAAAGCTCAACGGCAAGCAATCCGCATAGATCCAATCCAGTAATGATCTCGCGGGCAATGGAGCGCGTCTGATCGAGAAGTTCCTTGTTGAGCTTTTCAGGAAATACAAGTAAATCGAGCAAATGGGCTTCGGGGTTAAACTCCATACCCACGGGATCATAGACCATAACTTCACCTTGTACATTGCGAGCAGCAATAACAGCTATTTCGCGGGCGATAGATATCTTTTTTTCGACAATGCTGGAAGCATCCACAACATTATCCAGATCTTCCCATTGATTAACAATGCAAACTCCCCTACCATCATATCCCCCTTTTCGTGTTTTTTGAACAAAGGGCAAAGAAAGACGTCCTGACCTTACAGCAGCTAATATGTCATCCTTTGACTCAAAAAAAAGAAAAGGAGCTGTTGCAATCCCATGTTGCCTGAAAAACTCTTTTTGAAGTCCTTTGTCATTAATGATTTTAAGCGCCGCTGGGCGGGGATGGACCACTACACCTTCTGCCTCTAGCCTTTCCAATGCATCTGTATTAACATGCTCTATTTCAATAGTAAGCACATCGCATGCACGCCCAAAATTGTAAACCGTTGTAAAGTCCATCAGGTTACCTGCATGCAACTCCGAACAAGCCAATTGCAAAGGGGCATCAATGTCCTGTGTGAGCGCTCGAGTATATAAATTCCACTGATTGGCCTTATGAAGCAACATTTTGCCCAACTGCCCACCGCCTAAAATTCCAAGCTTAAGTTGCCTATTAAAAAAATAATCCGGATTGATTGGCATGAACCTACCAGGTTTTCAAAATCCTTCCATTTTCATCATATTGAGCACCATTCGACTTGAGGATACTTCCATCAGAACTGTAAAGTGTAGCTGTTTCCTCAAGAATACGGCCTTTTTCATCGCGCTTGCGGGTGACCACGCTCAAGGGCTTGCCTTCCTTATCGAATTGTTCATCTTTTATTTCATAGCCATTTTTATCGTAAGTGTAAACATTGCGAACATTAACCAACTCA
>CALJNV010000008.1 GCA_937981455.1 uncultured Bacteroidales bacterium
GTATGGTTGGTTTCATAGATCCTGTTGGCACTTCATTCCAATCGGCTACGGCACTACGAAAGCAAAACATTAAGAAGATAAAAAGAAAAAATGATTTGTTTTCTTTCAGTGCACCGAATATCCAATACTTCATATTACACGTCCTCATTACTCAGTTTATTGAATTCCTTGCCAGCTTTGTAACGTTTTTTCCTTATCTAGCTAGCATCACAATGATTATGATGGTCCGTGCGATAATAAAGTTCAATTTTGGGGTGATAGGTATCGCAGGCTCCTTTTTTATATGCCTATTATTTTTTTCTGAGGTCATTGATAAAATGAATGAGGTTAGACATAGGTTTAACATATTCAGAAAGAACGTTGTCATTATTGACCCTGCTTAACACCGGTGAGCTATCGGGAACAAAGAAGAGGTGTCTCTTTGCTCCCATGTCACCAATTTTTTGATCGGTTAAATCTCCGTCATTGCAGATAAGGTGAATAATATACCTAACTTTAAATTCTGTGAGGGTATCCTTGTCGACGACGGTCTGCTTCCAGCGTTCCCTTAAGGTCCTTTTTAGGCTGAAGCCTATATACCAATTTCTGCTATCTTTAATCCAGTTGTCGATTTCTATGGCTGCTGTGAAGTGTGTTGGAGACTCCGCACAAGGGATGCCGTAATAATTAAAGATATATGTAGTTGCATCTTCTAGGTCTTGCCCTGATCTTTGCTTCCTCTTTTGGCCGAGCCTTCTTTCAAACTCTTGCCCAAGTGCAGAAAGAATGATGTCAGAGTTTGTTGGATCATCTTCGTTTTCATCGAAAAAGAACTCCTGCTTTTTCTCAAGTCTCTTGCGAATGTCAAAAAATAATTTAGAGCATATGTCCCTTTCTCTGTTGAGGCATATGTCCAAAGTTATGGAATCCCACTGCGTGAGAATGTTTCCTAGCCCTTCAGTCCCCTTTTCATCTAAAATATTCTTAGCGTAAATCTTCGCTATTTGCGTCGCTTCTTTTGTTGGAACAATGCCTAGCGCTTGGTTGCTGGGAGTTAGGATATTATTTAAGCAGAATATGAGGCTTTTATAGTCATTTTCGCTTTCTAGTAGGTCGTTAAGATCAGCTACGAGGGTAAACAGTTTTGCTTGGACTTGGGTTCCATCTTTTATTCCATCCAAAATACTGTCTTTAAGTACGCCGGCAAGAATATTTAGCCTTTCTTCTGTAGTGAGATTTTGGGTGCTTGCAATGGTTGCGCCCAGAGCTTCGGCAATATTGCTAACTTTCCTGATGTTCTTTCCTAGTGCTGCTTTGTCGGTCTCAACGAAATACCTTAAAAACCAATAAATTTTTTCGATGTGGTTAAGGTTTCGACGAAGCTTATATTCCATTTTGTTCTTCCAAGTGTTGAATTAGTTGCCTAGTAATCTCTGTGATAACCGGAACAGATACGGAGTTCCCCATCTGTTTATAGGTCGGTGTTTTACTTTGTGGTAAAAGAAAGTTGGTTGGGTATCCTTGAAGTAGAGCTGCTTCTCTTTTGGTTAGTTTTCTGGGGGGGCCATTCTCCATTGGGATAAGGCACTCCTTCCCATCTTTTCCATATCTTGCCACGAGTGTGTTCGCTGGCTTGGATATGTCCGCTTCCAAAGCGGTAAAACCTGTTCCCCTCTCAATATTTCTTTTTGTTCTATTTTTATGGCCCTCCCAAAGCTTGCTTGAAATTTGATACTCTGAGACCTCACTTCTATTTGTATTTAAAATTGTACGCAAGGGTAAAGGCTGTCCCTCAAACTGGGATAAATCGAACTCAAATGGCTCCATATTCCGTTTTATGCCAATCATGTAGCATCTTTGACGGTTTTGAGGAACCATAGTGTTTGAGTTAATTACGGCTGAAGAAAAGTGGTAGCCCAGCTCTTTGATGGTATCTTTGATTACTTGAAATGTTCGACCCTCATCATGTGTGCGCAGGTTGCGAACGTTCTCTAAAAGGACGGCTTGTGGTTTTTTAAGGTGTATGATTCGTGCGGTATCGTAGAATAGCGTTCCTTGGGCGTTGCAGTTGAAACCATGCGCTTGATTAAGTGATGTTCTTGCTGACACCCCAGCTCTTGAAAACGGCTGGCAGGGGAAGCCCGCGGCTAAAATGTCATGATTCGGGATTATTTTTCTTACTTTATAGTCTGAGTTGTTTTTATTTGTAATCTCAGTTAAATCTCCGAATGGTATTTCCCCATAGTTCCTAAAATAAGTTTCTTGTGCGGCGTTGTCCCACTCTGATGAAAAAACACACCTACCACCCTGCGAAGTTAAGGCGAGCCTAAATCCGCCAATGCCTGCAAATAGGTCAACGAACCTGAAACTGAATTCACCACTATCTTTGTGGGGTGCTTGAGCACGTATGTTTTTAAAGTCTTCTCCTATGTCTTCAAGCAGCTTATTTATGTCTAGTTGTTCAAGGCCTCCAGAAAAGTAGCCTTGATAGGCTTCTGGGGTTTGTGCAAGGTTATAGATGTGAGATATTGCAGCGGGCCACTCGTGCCTTGGAAGCCTAAAGCCCTTTGGGGGTGAGATTAGGTTGAGATGCTTTTTTATTTGTTTCAATGCCATTTTCGGGCTCGGGTGGCGCGTCGCTTTTCTGTGATTATATACAGTTATTTTATATTGCAAAAAAAAAGACCACAAATGTGGTCTTTTTGAACTTGGTGGGCCTTCCCAGACTTGAACTGGGGACCTGCCGATTATGAGTCGGATGCTCTAACCAACTGAGCTAAGGGCCCGTGTGCGTCACGGTAAAATTATGGCACAACGCAGCGACCAATTGGGTGGGGATTGTGCTGCGCGGGTGCGCCATCAT
>CALJNV010000009.1 GCA_937981455.1 uncultured Bacteroidales bacterium
GTTCGCTGGCGGCTATAGGGTCCGCTGGAGTGTATTAAACGATAATTAAGCCCTAAAGTCAGTCCTCTGTATAAATTCCGACTATATAGGGCATTCAGTACATTTTCCTTATCAGGGCCCATCACATAACGCAGCTCAGAAAAAGGGGTAATGGATTGAAAATAGGGTATGTTTTCGGGGGTAAAGGAATAATCTGCCATTTCTTTTCTTCCAAACAAGAATCCCGGTTGAATACTAAAAGAGGGCACCAAAGAGTAAAGAGGTAGGCCTATATTGCCTAAGGATGCATAGAAACCCTGTAAATCAGGAGAATAATTATGAATAAAACGAGTTGTCGTATCAACTCGTTGAAGGGAAATATGATCAATACCAGAAATGGTATTACGAAAAGAAAAAATCTCGGTGGAGTCGTGCGAGCTTACCCAGACGATTTGGGCAGTTGAGCATATGGAGAGTAAAAGAAAAATACCCGAAAAGGTTAATTTTTTCATTTTCCGAGGTTTGATTGAGCATTGCGCTGCCTGAGGGCTTCAAATATAATGATGGCCGCTGAGACAGAAACGTTGAGTGAATCGGCCAGTCCGTACATGGGAATAATAATGTGGTTGGGACACGCGCGCAGCCACAGAGAGCTAAGACCATCGGCCTCGGTTCCTACCACAATGGCAGAAGGTAGAGTAAAATCGGCCCGAGTGTATGGGAATGCTGAGGGGGTAAGGGCGGCCGCGAAAGGACGGATTTTATTTGCTTGAAGCCAAGTTAATACTTCGGGTGTTTCGGCGACCCCTACCTGAACATTAAAAAGGGTTCCAATGCTCGCTCTGACCACATTGGGGTTGTAAACGTCGGTTCTTGGATCGCAAAGAATAAGGGCATCCACAGCTGCAGCATCGGCTGTGCGGAGTAAAGCGCCCAGATTACCAGGTTTTTCAACGGCTTCAGCGATCAATAAAAGAGGGTTATCCGAAAGGTGAAGGCTGTCCAAAGGATGCAAGCCTGCAGAAAAAAGAGCTACGGCCCCATCACGATTTTCACGATAGGCAATGCGGGCAAAAGCTTCTTGCGACAATATAAAAAGGGGCGTATTCTCAAAATATTCGATGATGTCCGATATCTCATGCCCGCTGCCAAGCCCCTCGGCAAGGTAAAGCTCGCGGGGAATATAGTGGGCCTTTATAGCCATTCGTATTTCGCGCAACCCTTCTACAATCACTAAGCCCGCCTCTCTGCGTTCACGAGGCTTTTCAAAAAAACGCAAAAGCTGTCGTACCCGCGGGTTATTGGGGCTGGTGATGGATTGCCACTTCATTATTGTTACCTGCTTTGCTATAAAGGTATGGCAAAGGTAGGAAATTCCGAAAGAGGCGGGAAATTAAAAGCAAGCCCGAAATATTAAAAGCCCGTCTCACTCTTATTGTTCGCCTTCTCCGTAATCTTTCACCTGGGTGATCATGCCATCTGCATCCCACATGATCCATTTCCCCACTTTTACGCCCTTTCGATAATGCATCTCGTAGCGCAAACGTCCCATCTCATCCCAAATATGCCATGTGCTGTCTTTCAGATCATTTTTATACCACGCCTCGCCCGTTTTGATGCCTTGTGCATTAAAGGTAAGCCAGCAACCATGCTTAAGACCCTCCATGTAATTACGCTCTTCTTTTATTTTTCCGTTTTCAAAATAATGTACACTTTTGCCATCATACAAACCGTTCTTGAATGACTGTTCAGAGCGACGATTTCCATTATCGTAATATTCCACATGAACGCCTGTATAAAGCATGTTGTTTTTGTAAAACTTTCCATCTATGCGGGTCAATTCCTGTGAAATTCCCATCAAAGGAAAGATAAGGCTGAGCAATAAAAATGGGATGAAACGCATCTTTTTTGATCGGTATTTAATTAAGTGTTTTTTGACTGAAGAAGAAAAATTCCTTTTCAAAATTATTTATTTTTTATAACCTGAAGGTAATTCCGAAGGTGTAATAAGTTCCTGGAGATGAACGGAAGCTATCCTGAGAGCGATGTACCAAACCCTCCCCTTCTTTAGAAAACTCTATGAACTGACGGTAAACAACAGGTGGGTTTAGTATGTCCCTGACTCCTGCTTTAATCTCCCAATGTTGGCCAATTTCCTTAATAATCGTTAAATCTATAGCATGACGGGGCAATTCGTAAACATCAGGAAAATCAAGGCCTACGACAACAATTCTTTTGCCGGTAATATTATACAAAAGACTGATATTGAGTTTTCTTTCGTTATTTTGGTAATAAAGTCCCGCATTAATTACATAGGGTGACTGACCCATCATGGGTCGACGATAAGAACGGCTATAAAATTTGGTGGTATCAACGTCGATTTGACTTTTAATGAGGGCCAAATTTGCCACCAAACTCAAATTTTTCAACCATAAATTTCCAGGAAACAATGTGGACAATGAACTGCGTATATCCAATTCTAAACCTATGCTGTATGCCCCCAAGGCATTTTGAAAGGTGTAATCGCGCCCCGAACCACTATTAATTTCAATAGTCTCAATGGGAGCCGAGAATTTTTTGTAAAAAGCGCCAATAAAAACACTTTCTGAGGGCGATGGATAAAACTCATATCTAAAGTCGAAATTGTGCACAAGTGAATTGCGCAAGCTGTCATTACCCCGAATCACTCTTTTGAGTTCAAAATCGTAATAAGCAAAGGGTGCAATCTCCCGAAACTCAGGTCGGTTAATAGTGAGCCCATAGGTAGTTCTTAGCAAACTCTTGGATGTCAAATTAAAAGATAGATTGGCAGAAGGGAAAAGGCGGGTGTCATTGTTCACGTAATTCACAGGCTTGGAGGCATTATCGGAAGAATAGCTATCTAAGGTCTGTTCATTTTTTTCAAGGCGAGCACCGGTATAAAGGGTTAATTTGTCCGTAAACAAAGGGGTTTTCAAACTTAAATAGATCGCTAACAGGTCATTGCCAGCCTTGTAAGAATCAGAAGCGTTTGTGGTTTCATCCAACTTGATGCCATTGATACTATTTATATTTTGTGGTCTGAAAATGCTATCGATGGGTTGATAAGGGAGGTTCCAATCGAAAGAAAACATGTTAGCTATGACATAACCGATATTGCGTGCACTGAAATCGCGACGTTTGCGCTCAGCATAAATGCCTCCTTTAATCTCAGGTTGATAATTACCCACGATAAATTTCCGGGTAAAATTGGTCCCCCCCACAAGGACATTTTCTGCGGTCTTCTGAAAAACTCTTCCTGAGAGCTCAGGGGTAGCAGCAAAAGAGAAATTGACCCCATATTGTCCATAGTGAGGATTCGAGGGATCGTCCTCGCTTTTAACAAGATTGAGCCGCTTACTATCTGGCTGATCGCGATCAGCATAGCTAAAACCCAAGGTAAAATCGAGCAAGGAGCGCTGGTTATTGAAATTGAACTGACCGCCCAAAGCTCCGGAATAAGTGTTGCGAGACTGAAATAAAAGACTTCTACCATAAATGCTCTGTCCTCCGTAGAAATCCTTACCATAACGATCAATGTAGGAAAAGGTTCCAAAATGATTGAATATGTTGCGTAGTTCTATTCGCTGGTTATTACCAAAGATAAGCTGCCAATTGTGCAGGGCACCCACCCTTATTTTATTTTCGAATTTGGTGTCATAAAAATAATTGTTGGTGTCGGGGTGATCCTTAATTTCATCATAAACCTGAAAGTCAGCACGGAAAATATCATCGCGATTGAAAGTATTAGTGTAATTGACCGCAGTAATATTACCCAAGGAGACCTTTCTAAAGGTGAATCTTTTGCTCAGACTTAAGTTGAATCGCGGATCGGGAAGGGCATCAACCTGGGTAGGCGCCCAAATGTTATTAAGGCTTCTGCCCAATTCTGCCAGTTGTACAGGATCTTTGACCTGATTCAAATGCTCTGGAAAATCAGCTGGAAGCGAGAGGGTGCCAGCATCTAAGCCCAGCCAAGTCCGATTTCCTGGATGATAGTTTTTGAAATCCTTAAAGGTGGTGGAATTGCGATAGGAACTGCTAAAACCTATTTGAAGGCCATCTTCATCACTGAGTGTGCGGGTAGTAACCATAATAGCCGCACCACTAAAATCGGCGGGTAACTCGGGAGCAGGTGATTTGTAAACAAGAATATTATCCAGTAGTGCTGAAGGGATGACATCAAAAGAAAAGGCACGCACATCCGTCTCTGAACTTGGGGTGGCAGTGCGGTTCAACCATACATTGTTGTATCGTTGACTCAATCCTCTAACCATTACAAAACGATCGTCTACCAGGGTAATACCTGCAATTCGCTTCACCACATCGGCAGCATCCCTATCTTGCGAGCGCTTGATCAATTGAGATGAAACCCCACTGGCGACCAAATTCCCCTGGCGTATGGTACTGAGCATGGATATTTCAGTATCAGTTCGTTTGCTGGCCACAATAGTAACTCCCTCCAGCGATGCAACATTTTCTTCAATATTTACATCAATCTCCAAGGTCTTCCCTGCATCCAGCTTGAGGCGATCGATAACTTTTGTTTTGTATGAAATAAAGGATACTACAAGATTATAAGTGCCTGGTTTAACATTTTTTAACTCGAATTTACCATCTAGGTCAGAGGATGTACCTAGGGTGGTTCCCTGTAAAATGATGTTGGCACCAACTATTGTTTCTCCGGTCCTCGCATCTTTAACAATGCCCTTGATACTGGCCTGTGAAAAAACAAAAAAGGAGTTGAAGAAAAGGGCTATACCGAATAAAAATCTAATTAAATGTTTGGTTGTCACAATGTTTTTTTTTAAACGTGCGGCAAAACTATTCCATGGGTGTTACGTAGAGGTTAAGTCTAAATTATATCCTCGTTAACAAATGAGAAAAATCATCTTGAATTCACATTTTTTAATCAAGCAACATTAATACGTGGAGATTTTAATTGATTATTAAAAAAT
The DNA here is from genome assembly GCA_937981455.1 of uncultured Bacteroidales bacterium. Taxonomy (GTDB): domain Bacteria; phylum Bacteroidota; class Bacteroidia; order Bacteroidales; family TTA-H9; genus UBA2030. Next base: position 4,956 of record CALJNV010000009.1, read on the forward strand.
GTTGATTATCTATAATTTAACTTTGAGCAGGGGCGTCCATAGCACTACAAAAGCTTTAGAAAAAAGTTTATTAACAAAACCATAACATTTTTTGGGGCACAAGCTGATGAACATAGTTTGTTTAACTTTTGTTGCTAAAAGGTAAACAAAAAAATATGGTTCTATGAAAATTAAAAACTATTTCTTTACTTATCTATTTATCGTTATTTCTGGCACATGGTTGTTGATTTCAGGATGTAGCAAAGACGATGATCCTAATCCTCAACAACCCAAAAATCTCGTAGAAGTTGCTAGTGCTGATCCACAGTTTTCGACTTTAGTTCAGGCACTGGGAAAAGCCAACTTAGCTGTAACGCTGCAGGGAAAAGGACCTTTCACTGTTTTTGCTCCAACCAATCAGGCCTTTGAACAGCTTTTTACCCAATTGGGTGTAAGCGGTGTGGATGCGCTCACTGCTGAACAACTTACTCCAATTCTACTCTACCATGTAATTTCGGGGAAAATTACCTCAAGTCAACTTCAAAGCGGTTACGTTTCCACACTCAGCCCAGGTGCTGGTGGTTTGGGGCTCTCATTGGCCATCGACGCAGCCAACAAAAAACTTAATGGGAATATAGGGATTATTGCAACCGATTTGGAAGCTAGCAACGGTATTATTCATGGCATTGATAAAGTATTGCTTCCCCCCTCGCTGGTCGACATTGCTCTCGCGAATGGCAATTTTAGTACATTGGTTTCAGCCGTAGTCAAAGCCAATCTTGCAGGAGCGTTATCTGCTAGTGGTTCTATTACGGTATTTGCACCCACCAATGCTGCATTTAATCAATTATTCAGTCAATTAGGTGTTAGTGGAATCGATGCTCTGAGTGCAGAGGCGCTAACGCCCATTCTTCTCTATCACGTACTCGGAACAGCCGTTAAATCTTCAAGTCTTCAAAACGGATACGTAAACACTCTATGTCCAGGACCCAATGCATCCGCGGTTTCTTTGCAAATAGAAGCAAACAGAGCAAAATTAAATGGAAATGTTAGCATTACGCTGACCGATATTGTCGCCACCAATGGAATTATTCATGTGATCGATAAAGTATTACTCCCACCCAGCGTTGTTGATTTGGCGTTGAGCAATGGCAATTTTAGTATCCTCGTCTCAGCTCTAGTAAAATCTGAGCTAGTCGATGTACTGAAAGGGGCAGGGCCTTTCACCATATTTGCTCCAAGCAATGATGCATTCAACGCTCTATTTGCTCAATTAGGGGTTTCAGGTATCAACGACCTTACCAAGGAACAGATAACACCCATCCTGCTCGACCATGTAGTTTCTGGCAATTTACAATCCAGTCAGTTATCTTCGGGTAGCGTTCAAACACTTAACAACTCCATCACCATCACAGTAGGAAATGGTGTTGTAATAAATGGAACTATCAACGTTGTCTTGGCAGATGTTCAGGGAACCAATGGAGTGATACATGTAGTTGACAAAGTCATCATCACCTCCGATAAATAAACCATTCCATTTGGGGAGAACATTTTCAGAGAGGCTGCCTCAACTTTTGAGACAGTCTCTCTCTTATTTTAACAAATTAGCATTCCAATACCTTTACCTATTAATTGATACCTTATTATTAGCCTTATACATCTGTATTTCAAAAAATATGCTTACTCACTGAAAAAAGTATCTTAACTTGAAATGAGCTAAAAAACGCACATTCTTCATATTTGCAAATTGCAAATATTTATGAAACCGCAATTAGGGTTGAGATGATCGGGTTCTATCTATTTGTGGCCTAAACAACAACAGTTGTTGTTTTGAAATAACTTCCTCTTAAATAGAGAGCTGAGGTTATCAGCCAAGAGAAAGGCTTAAGTTTCAGATTTTCGACGACTGGTTGAATTTCAGGTTGACGTTTCAGGCTGTGAAATACAAATTTTCAACTGAAAGAAGGGTAAAATTTTTCGAATCTCATTAAAGTTTACTTCAAGAAGAAAATGCAACGCTCGAAGGATAAGGTTTCAACCACGAAAAACACCCCAACAGCAAGTAAACGAATTAAAGCAGGATAAGTTTCCCTCCAAAAAATAGATCTTTTAAAGCATTCGTTTTTGAATGATGTAACGGACGCAGCTCGTTCAATTAACAACACGAGGCTTCATTTGTTAAAGTACAAATACAATTTGTACATCATTGCATTTATATATAAATTATGAAAATACTTGTGTCAGGAGCTACAGGCTATATTGGTAAGAGTTTAATCCCCGTCCTGCTTGAGAAAGGGTATGAGGTGATAGGTTGCGTAAGAGACAAAGCTCGATTCAACACGCAAAGGTATCACAGCCAACTTCTCCAGATTATAGAAGTCGATTTTTTAACAGAAGCCGGTATCAAAAACATT
>CALJNV010000010.1 GCA_937981455.1 uncultured Bacteroidales bacterium
AACTACCCATAAGCTTGCCCTGTCATTAATAGTATTTATAAAAGTAAAATAATGGCTATCGCTTGAAAAAGTAAAATCAGAAATTCTTAGGGTATCAGGGAGATTTTTGAGGGGAATTTCTCTATTCGCCACCAAATCCCTAAGAGCAAGGCCCGTATAATATGTTTTACGGCTGGTCATAAATAATTTCGGATTGATTCGAATCCCAGCAAGTCGAATTTCCTCTTCAGCCAAATCCTGCAAGCTCTTCATAGCATTTCGATCCAATAGGGCCAAGTAACGGCTACTAGGATCCATGGCAAGCGCCGGTCGAGGTTTTATATCTACTAAATCCAGAATTTCTTTGGGAGGTAATTGATATTTCACATCTAATTGTGCATAATTCTTCATAATCTGTAGATTAATTATGATAAGAAAAAAAAATTTCGCTTTCATAGGCACAGGGAATTTTAAAACAAAATTAGCCATATACTCTTTGGCAGAGAAACAATAAGTATTCAATACTGATTCAGATTACACAGTATTTTTAAAATTCAACTTTTATTTTCTTCTCACGAAAAACCCTGCGCAAACGTTCCTTTTCCTCTTTATTTAATGGATTTCCAGTAAGGCGAATAAATTTTAAAGATTCCATGAAATCCAATTCTAACGGGAGCTTTTTAAGGGAATTATTACTCAAATCGATTACTTCAAGTTTTTTTAAATTTATGATGGATGGTGGCAATTGTTCCAATTTATTGCCTGCTAAATTTAGCTCTTTCAAATTTCTCAGATTGCACAAAGAGTCAGGCAATGATTGAAAATTATTAGAAGCCAAATTAAAATAAACTAATTTATTCAAACGGGCGATGGATGCAGGCAAAGTAGAAAGGTTGTTGTTGCTGAGAGAGAGGGCATCAAGATTTTCAAGATTACCAATGTCCTCAGGAATAAATGAGGCTTTATTTTTGCTGAGGTTCAACTCTTTAAGCTTTGATAAATGAAAAATATATTGAGGTGGTGCCGAAAGTTGATTAGCGGCAAGATTGAGCATTTCCAATTGTTGCAGGTTGCTAATTGTCACTGGTATCTCTCGCAGTCGGCATTCACTAAGATACAAATTCTTAAGTGAAGGCATTTGATTTAATAAAGTAAAAACCTGATCAAGGTCGAGGTTAGTATTACCGCTGAGATCTAGCGTATGGAGGCTATCGAGGGCAAAAAGGCATTCGGGCAACTGGCGCAGCCGGTTGTGATGAAATGAAAGTACCTGTAATTGTTTGAGCTGGCAGATGAAGTCGGGTAATTCTGTAAGGTCATTTTTACCTGCAAACAACATTTTCAGGTATTTATATTTCAATATGCCAGAAGGAAGGTATTTTATTCCATTATCTTGAATATCAATAATCTGAATGTATGACAAGCCTCCAAAAAACTTGCGAGTGAAGGCTAGATCCATATCAAGCGAAGGATTCCCTGCTAGCTGAAGTACCTGCAAATTCTCTAATTGATTTACTCTCTCTGAATTGTATTTCAAACGTTGATAACTCAAGTCAAGCACAACGCAATTCCAGGGGTCGGCAAAGGCTTCATCAAAACTTTGGTATACCTTTTCTCGAGCCAGCTCTTCAATCGTAAGCAACTGGGCATTAACTTGAATGATACTTAATAAGGTACAAACAATGAACCCCCAAAAAAGGTATTTTTTCATTCGAAACCACAATACAAATTAAACATGAGTTTTCTACGCCAGGAAAATTGATTATTAATTATTTACCCAAAATTTTTCTACAGCATATTGATTTTCACAAATATAACGAGCTAAGTAAATCCCTTCAGGAAGCTTCAAATATTCAATAGAAGAAGGATTCTTCTTGTTCCAAATAACATTACCAGAAATATTGTAAATCATCAAAGTACCTCCTAGACAGGAAGTTTTGATAAACAGCGAATGATTTTGGTAGTAACAATTAAAATCTAATGGTATTTCAAAATCCATTTTACCTACAGTACCAAACCATAGTCGGAATCTCAAGGGATCATCACTGGTGCTGGCATAGAAGTTTACTTCTGAAGAACTTCTCAAATCGTGAATCTCTCCAGTTTTAAGATCTTCCAGCGCTATGGGCAAACCTTGTAGAAAATAATCAATACCAGCAAATTTGATATTAAAGGTATCATTTTGGATAGTTTCAAAGAATATATTTACAGGAGAGGCAGGGCTTTCTCCAAGACTTTGAACAGCAAGTTCATAATCTTCCTGAGAGAGAAAATACAAGGAAGGGGAATCAGGATTGCGCAATTTAAACGCATCCCATAAGGGTTCATAATTTGCTGAAGCCCCCGACCTGAGGGCCAGAATAACCTCGTCGGTAAGTCCTTCATTGTTTTCAACCTTAACGCTTACAGTGTTTACAGGCTGATCCTTGAAGAACATATAGGAATGGTGCGTACGGGCCGTATTGTAAACGGTAAATGTTCCTATGTCCCCTGGATTGTTGACCTTTAAGAAGAAGCCTTGTCCCGGTCCAATATAGCGACTGCCTCCATTTGTTCCACCCACTCCAATGGTATAGGTAGCATAACCTCCCAGGCCACCATTTAAATTTTGATTCCAAAAATAAGCCGTAGAACCAAGGTTAGAGAGAGAAATGCCGGAAGATTCAAAATCGAGAATTGAAGGGTAAGGATTTCCTACAAGATTATATCCATCGTACTGAGGGCTGCTGTTCGATGTAAAAGTTAGTCCTGAAATAGATAAAGTATCGTTATGCAAAGGTCCGATATAGGTAGCCGTAACATCTCCATTGGGTAAGTAGGTAGAATAGCCCATAAGTGTAGAAAGGGTATCGGTTCCTATGAGGTTAATCCATTGATTTACAGGCTGTGATTCATCGTATCGACGTACATAAGCCCACCCTGGAAATGCTGTAATAGCTTGAGGATTGACTACCGGCGAGCATATATAGTGATAATCTGTATTACCTGTTACCAGGCTTTCTACAGTTCCTAAAACATTGTTGTTGCTATGAATGAGTGATGCTCCATTTTTCAAAATTAAACCGGCGGCTCCAGCATTATTAATTAAATCTCCTGATACGGTAAGAGCTTTGTTGGGATTAATTATGAGCTGTGCATTACTATTCAATTTCAAACTACCGATTAAAGTTGGGGCATCATAACCGGAATTTATTTTAGGATAGTTGATGCATCCATTGGGTAATAAAACCGGGGTTGATGAAGAAGGAATTTCACTATCAGACCAATTGGAAGAATTTGTCCACTCATCAGAAGTACTACCTGTCCACAAGCCAGAGGGTCCTTCATAAAGTTCCACCTCGTCGATCGCCCAGTACCAAAAATCATAAAAATCACCGTCAATAACAAAGGCAACATAAGTAGAAGGGTTGTTTAGATTGTGGGTAACAGGTACCGCACGAATCTCGGGACCTAAATTTCCATTGCGGCTGGTGAAGCTCCAGGCTTCGTTGGTCCAATTCACGCCATCAACGCTACTTTGTACCTTTATGGTAACCGTCTGTATTCCGTAACCTAAGTCGGCAAATTTATGTCTGAATCGAAGAGTCAACCGATTCATTCCTAAAGTGTTTACTGGGGGTAATATCAACCTGCTGGTTGCCAACGGAACACCATAAGAATGATTGTTATAAAGGTCTTCCCATAAATGCATCATCTCGTTTGCTGTACCCCCTGATGTAGATGAATTCGATGAATTCCATCCTTCTGCATTCCCATATAGTTGCCTTGTCCATCCCTGGGGTAAAGTTGAGCCCTCAAAATTCTCCACTATAGGAAGATTAAGGGGTTCGCTAAAAGTACATGCATACGATATATTGGGCTCGGAATAAGTTGGGTTTAAATCAAGTAAAGAAAAAATCGCGTAATGATAGCATGTAGAAGAAAGCAAAGATGAATGTATAAAAGTGGTAGCAGTACCTGTATACAATACTGTTCCTACACCGGGTATATAATCACCTGGTGAATAGGATACTCCATTTACAGGTTGACCGGTAATATTGTATGTACTATAAACCAAAAGAACGGGCTTGGCACTGTTGAGCGCCCAATTTAAGGTTATTTGTCCGGGTCCTGTAGGATTAGCTACAAACGCTGTAGGAGCGTAGTTTTGGATTCCGTTTATTACCAATCCCAATTCCTGTTTACCACCGGCCAATGCTCCTTTAGGATAAATCTCTATAGTATAAACACCAGCCATTGGGGAAGCCAGGAATACCTTTTCAACATTATCTCTGAAATTATCGCCAGTAGTGGCAGAGGCAGAGGGGTTGGAGGGATTAAGAATATAAGGATACCATGTACTGGCATCTTTTTTTATTCTTAAGTCTAAATCATTCACAAGCATTAAATTTGTGGGATCGAGTGAGGGGGAAGGACTGGTTCCAGCCGGGTCATTCCAAGCAATGGTTGCAGAGAGCGGTACAGAACCGTCTGAATATACTCGATAGTGTAAAGTATCAAATTCATTAATAATTAATTCTTTAACCCATGTGGTTGTTCCATTATTCGATAAAGCCAGCGCAGCTTTTTGGGTATTGAGTAATCCCCAACCAAATTGGTAATCTGGACCCATTGAAGGGCCTGCCTCATCTGCAGTGGAAATAACCAATGCTTTAAGGACAGCCGATTTTAAATACTTACCAGTAAGATTGTAGCTGTGTTGCTGGAGCAATGCCAGGGATCCTGTGGTATTGGGTGCTGCCATGGATGTTCCTGTCATAAAGGTGTAATTAGCATCTCCAGTAGAATTGCATGAATACAAAGAATAGCCATTGGCCACCAGATCGGGTTTAATACGACCATCGTCAGTAGGGCCACACGAGCTACTAGGGTATAAAATAACGTCGCCAGGATTGGTATACCCCCCTGGGATATCATATACATTACCAATAGTTAAACCATTTTTTATACCACAGAAAGAAGGTATACAGTCGTAAGGACCATCAGGGGGACGGTAAGTTGAACTCCAAACCCATGAAGTTCCATTCCAAACATAACCCACTCCACCCGGTGAAGTATTACCTCGGTCATTGCTGGAGGCAAAAACAGGCAGATAATAGGGGGCAGCATTGCAAATCAAATCCATTTGCCTTGAAGTATAATCGTAAAAACCAAATTTGTAATCCTCAACTCCGCTAATAGTGGTATCACCATACCAATATTGACCTTCCCAACCCGAAAGGTATTTATAAGAATGATTAGAAAATAAAAGCCCATCGGCAGCAGCTTTCGACATTTCATTTACATCATGATTCCAATCGTAAGCTTTCAGGTTGGCCTGATATGCCATTCCTTTTGCATTTGCATCTACACCGGCTGCTATCAGGGTCCCTGAAACATGGGTGGCGTGGCTACTTAATGAGGTTGCTCCATCCATTTGAACGGCTCTACCTCCAAATTCCTGATGAGTGGTTCGAACTTTTCCTCCATCCCATATACCAATGTTTAAACCATTTCCTGTTAGGTAAAGACCGGCTGGTCCTCCTGGCCATACTTTATCTGTGGATACTGTTTTGGCAGCGTTTATATTTGAAGTTCCATAAACCCACAGTCTATTCTCCTCGTCCAGACCCTGAACTTCTTGAGTGCCTCCGAAAAAATCGTCAATTCTGAAAGGGGAATTATACACCCTTTCAACATTTTGACGCATAGTTGTAGAAACTTTCAAGGCTTCAACAGAAATTTTCCTAAGCTCTGCTGTATCTGTCTGCCTTATTATTATTTCTCGATTTACTTGAGATTTAACAAGCATTATTCCGGTTAAATAAATCAAAGGAAAAGCCAGCGAAAAGCGAAGATTAAAGTTTTTAGGATTCATAAGATTGACTATTTTCGGATGGAACTATGATAAATAAACAACATTTATATATAGAAAGTTGCATAAAGTGTTTCACATGAAAAAAGCGGAGTTCTTTCAGGAAACTCAGCTAAAATACGGTAGATTAAAAGGTAAAAAACTACTTTTAAGAATTTTTAACGATTTTCTTGGTGATCTTTAAGCCATTGTTTCCTGAAGGAAGCCTCTGGAAGGGGTGGTAAATTTCGACGCTTACCCCAGAGGGGTGATACGAAAGTTTGCATTATCCATTTTCTCATCCAGGGCTTACCGGCATCCAACAACGAGGGCTTACGCAAAGCCCATTGGCTAAATTTTATGGCATTCTTCCATTTGGAATCAACATAACCCGCTTTTACAGCTTCATATCGATTAAAAAGTAAATACTCATGCAGCGGAATTTTAACCGGGCATACCTCAGTGCATTTTCCACACAGAGTGGAAGCAAAACTTAAATGCCCATAGGCCTCCATTCCCCTCATATGAGGTGTTATGACAGAGCCAATTGGGCCGGTATAAGTAGTGTCGTAGGTATGACCACCTACATTTTTATAAATTGGACAGGCATTCAGGCATGCACCACATCGAATACATGTAAGAGCCCGACGTTGAGGACTCTTCGCTAAAACTTTAGTACGTCCGTTGTTTAGTAATATTAAATACATTTCCTTAGGCCCCTTTCCCTCCGACTCTTTTGCAGGTCCTAAAACAATCGTGTTGTAAGCAGTAATATGCTGTCCTGTTCCATGTATTGCCAATAGTGGCCAAAAAAGATCCAGATCTTCAAGAGTGGGTATGAGTTTTTCAATGCCTGCAATAACAATATGTATTTTACTCGCCGATAAACTAAAAACTCCATTTCCTTCATTTTCGGTAATTGCAACAGCTCCAGGATCGGCAATGAGAAAATTGGCACCAGTAATTCCTGCCTTAGCCTCAATAAATTTTTCTCTTAAATGATTTCTTACCCAATAGGTAATTTCAACAGGAGTAGCATTTGCAGGTAAACCAAATCTTTCGTGCATCAATTCTGCAACGTCTTCTTTGGAAAGGTGCATGGCAGGGGTTACAATATGGTAAGGTCTTTCTCCCCTTTGCTGTACAATGAATTCACCAAGGTCAGTTTCGATAGGACTTATTCCCACGTTGTTAAGTTCCTGATTGAGCTCAAGCTCTTCACTGACCATCGATTTTGATTTAACAACAGATTTTATATTCGCATTTCCTAAAATTTCCAAAACATATTTTACTGCAGAATTAGCGTCGGGTGCCCAGAGTACTTTAGTACCCCTTGCCGTCATTTTTGACTCTAAATCAATAAGAAGTTTATCAAGATTTAGCAAGGTTTTCATTCGAATATGAACGGCTCTATCGCGAGCCAATTCTAAGTTTTGGTAAAAACTCTTTCCACGAGCTACCGCTTCATCATATCGTCCAATATTAAACGATAAACGGCGACGGTGTTCCTTGTCAAACGCTATTCTTTCGGCCTGATCATTAAACTTCTTATCCTGCAAACTCATGATTTTCAGTATTATATTAATAATTATTCTGCACGCTTAATCTTTTCAACTCTGCGTGTATGGCGTCCTCCTTCAAACTCAGTTTCCAAAAAAACGTTCAACATTTCAAGGGCTTGCTCTTGAGTGGTAAAACGTGCACCTAATGCTAAAACATTTGCATCGTTGTGCTGACGTGATAATCTTGCTCTTTCTGTATCGCAACATAAAGCAGCCCTTACTCCATTATACTTGTTAGCTACTATACTTACCCCTATTCCACTTCCACAAATGATGATTGCCCGTGGAATCAGGCCTTTATCGACCGATAAAGCTAAAGGATGAATTATATCAGGATAATCAATGCTTTCTTCACTATAACATCCAAAATCCTCAACTTCAAATCCTTTTATAACTAATTGTTTTTTAATAAATTCTTTTAAAATATATCCGGCATGGTCGCTGCCTATCCCTATTTTCAGCTTTTCCGACATTTTGTTAATAAGTTTTGTTTTGCAAATGTAAAACTAACGATGCACTCTAACTTAAATCCTATTAGAAATGAAGAATTTCCCAATTCATTCATTTACCTAATCCATAATGGATTTACTGAATATCAAAATAAAATAATTGCTAACAATCTTTTGTTAAATTCAAGCTTTTCCTTTGAATAAAAACTAATAACTCCATGATAAATCCAGAAAGAACCCTAACGCAGTTCATAAAACTTCAGGTTTTTAGAATTTCTTTCAAATTTATTAACATCCCATACTATCTTTGCACAACCCTTTTTATAAACACCCACTGCTTATCAACATCTGTTAAAAAAGCATCTAAAATCTTCTGTCACAATGTTAGTTTATCAACATACCCATTTAATGTACAGTTGATAATAAACATTCTTTGGGTTTTCAAAATTTCCAAGGAAATATTTTTTCACCGTTTCAACAACCCTATTTGTTATTATTAAAATTTATATTTAAAAATGAATAACAATAAAGACCTAATAGAAGGAATACTTGACTTGAAACATCAAAAAAATGCGATAATTTTAGCACATTATTACCAAATTGATGAAATACAGGATCTTGCTGATTTTATTGGAGACAGCCTGGCACTTTCACAAAAGGCCAAGACAGTAGATTCACCGCTTATTGTCTTCTGTGGGGTCCACTTTATGGCTGAGACAGCAAAAATACTTAATCCGGGCAAAAAAGTTATTGTGCCTGACTTAGAGGCAGGATGTTCTCTGGCCGATTCATGCCCACCCGATCGATTTAAAGATTTCCTTTTGGGATATCAAGGATATACTGTTATAACTTATATTAATAGCACAGCACGTATTAAAGCAATGTCGGATATTATATGCACTTCTGGAAATGCTGTGCATATTGTTGAATCTTTACCCAAGGATGAAAAAATTATATTTGCACCCGACAAAAACCTGGGGGGATATATTAATCGGTTAACTGGAAGGAATATGGTACTTTGGGACGGGGTATGCCAGGTGCATGATTTGCTAAACGCTGAAGCCGTTCTTAAACTTCGAATGTTGCACCCCGATGCCCTCTTAGTGGCTCATCCTGAATGCAACAATGCTGTACTCGAAACAGCTGATTATATAGGCTCTACCCATGGCATGATAAAATTTGTGGCTCAAAGCCATGGCAAAAAGTTCATCATAGCCTCAGAAACAGGTATTGTTTATCAAATGAAAAAGATAGCCCCTGAGAAGGAGTTTTTGGTTGCCTCTAACAGTGAAACTTGTAGTTGCAATGATTGCCCATACATGAAAATGAATACACTTGAAAAGCTATATAAATGTCTTTTGACTGAAACTCCAGAAGTATTTGTAGAAGAAGATCTCATAGTTAAGGCTCGTAGGCCTATAGATAGGATGTTAGAGATTAGCCGAAAAGCGGGATTGATTTAAAGATGTCTTCTCCTTTTCGAAATTTTCTTAATTTTGCCACCCAAAGCCTCTTTAGCTCAGTCGGTAGAGCAGTTCACTCGTAATGAACAGGTCGGGGGTTCAAGTCCCCCAGGAGGCTCAACAAAAAGCCGGGCAAAATCCCCGGCTTTTCTGTCATAAATTGCGTTTAAAGTAATCTTCTATTTTTCTTATTAAATGTGCCCTGTCAGGTCCTTGGACGTTGTGACTGTGTCCTGGATAAACAAAATAGTCTATCATTTTACCCTTTTCGATACATGCTTTTACAAACTGTAAACTGTTTTGCCATACGACCACAGGGTCAGTTGTGCAATGTATAACCATTAATCTATCTTCTAATTGAACTGCTTGTTCTATCAAACTCGAAGCTTTATATCCTTCAGGATTTTCTTCGGGAGTATCCATATATCGTTCGCCATACATGGCTTCGTAATATTTCCAATCGCATACAGGGCCACCAGCTGTTGCTGCTTTAAAAACACCTGGGTATTTGAGTAAAAGATTGATAGTCATAAATCCCCCATAACTCCATCCATCAACTCCGATGCGCGTTGTATCTACGAAAGGGAGGGATTTTAGATATTTTACTCCAACCATTTGATCTCGGGCTTCCAATTCGCCAACCTTTCTGTGAATCACACTCTCAAATTCAAATCCACGATTTGCACTTCCTCGGTTATCAAGGGTAAATACAATATAACCTTGCTGAGCCAAATAATTCAGGTATAAACCTGCTCCATTAAGCCATCCATTTGTTATCAATTGAGCGTGGGGCCCTCCGTAAACATATACTATAACGGGATATTTTTCGGTAGAATCCAAGTCAGGGGGGATTATCATTCTACAATATAAATCTGTACCTTCTTCATTTTTAAGCGTAAAGACTTGAGTCTTTCCCAAATGGTATTCTTTGAGTGGATTCTCAGCTGTAAATAAATTTTTGATTTTTAAGTTCTTAATATTAATTAATTCTATACGTCGGGGAAAAAGTGGTGTGCTATAGGAGTCAATTAAAAAGGAGCCATCAGGGCTTATCAAAGCAGTGTGCATTCCCCCTAAAGCGCTAATTTTCCTAATTTTTGAATTGTCAATATGTACTGCATAAATATTGGTTTCGAGAGGACTATCCTGAGTTGATGAAAATATTACTTCGTTGGTTTTTTCTGAAAATCCTACAATTTGTTTTACTACCCAAGGCCCTGAGGTTAATTGTCTTATAAGTTTCCCTTCTCCATCGTATAGATAAAGATGATCAAAACCATCTCTTTCGCTAAACCAAACAAAGTGATTTGATTTGTTGGGCAGAAACCATGGACCCCTCTCAGGTTCAACGTACTTCTCATGTGTTTCCTCGAATAAAGTTTTTTCAAAGGTTCCCGTAAGAGCATCATAGCGGTTGAGCCACATGTGATTTTGCGCTCTATTTAGTATAACAACGTAAATTTTTTTACTATTAGGCGACCAGGTAATATTGGTCAGGTAATCGTAATCAGGTCTTTGGGTATCAAGATATACAGTAGTTTCTGTTTCAATGTTATACACTCCAACCGAGACTTTGTGTATAGGCATACCTACCATAGGATACCGAGTATTTTCAACTTTTGCAGGTCTTGGTTCGATGTTTACCAAAGGATAATTAGTTACCATGGTTTCATCCATTCTGTAGAAGGCGAGCAAATTTCCGTCAGGACTCCAAAACGTTCCCTTGCTTATCCCCCACTCGTTTCTGTGTACTCTTTCGGAGCCATACACTATGCCAGGTTCTTTTTCATCGCTCAGAGCAATTTCCTTTCCATTGAGGATGATAAAAAGGTTGTTGCTAAGAGTATAGGCTACTGCAGGTTTTTTTTCGCAAAAGTCTGCATTTTCAGCCTCCTCTGGCAATTTAGCAACTATCCATAGCGTTTGCTCATGAACATTGTATCTGTAAAAAGTAGGGCCTAATTTAAACCATATTTCTTGCCCATTGAGCCAGCTGATGGTGGGAAAAGATTTACGGGCTTTTTGATTATTTTGAACCAGGAGTTGGTTTAATTTTGAAAGTTGAAGTATGGTGTCTACCTTTTCTGTTTGAGAATGGACTTTTACAAGAGCTTTTTCTGTAGTGTACGAATAATATGGAGAGTTGGGCACCCATGATAGGTTTTTAAGACTTTTTGGGTAAAGGGCAGGGTTATTATTCGAAGCATCTTCAGGCGTGAGAAATTTGGGCTGACTATAAGAAGTGATAAATAAAACCAGACCGGTAAAAATAAAGGGAATTTTCTTTAGCATAAGATTTAATTTTACTTTATAAACTCTGCAGTGTATATCATTGCTTCGAGTTGAAGCATATACTTTTTTTGGTCGTTGTTGGGATTATACAAATATCCTTCAATTGTAATGAGTTCTTTGTTATCGGGATTGGTAAATGTATAACTGATAAAAGGACCCCCCATAAAATCCCCGACAACCTTCCATAGACCCCGAATTTCCTGTGTATATTTATTGGCAGGAAAATCTGTGATTATTTTACTTTCTGGTTGAATTACATCGAAACTTGTAGCCATGTATGTTCCTTCAAACATGCCAGGCACAAATTTTTTTAAAAGAGTATCGCGATACGAAAGTATATTTTCAGTTTTTAATTGATAGGTACTTTTATAGGGGCGTCTATATATCATAAAGCCTAGATCCGTATCTTGTTTTTTGCGACGTATGGTTTGACGAATCCACAAGAAATCTTTTTCTTCTCTTGCTATGTTAAATCCTCCAGGAACAAGCATATTAAAACCAAATTTGGTTGCAATTTTCTCCTGGATTTTTTTTGCAGGATTGGTGCTGAAGAGGTTAACAATACGTTTTTTTTCTATGTCTCTATACATTTTGTACATTGCTGGGTAATAGGCTGTTAATATCCGAAATAGCCCTGTATCGGTAGGACTACTGACTTTTATAATGAGCTGGGGCTCTGACCAATAGTCTTTTTCTATTTGCATTGAAGGTTTTTCCAACTTTGGATCTACATTTACAATCAATATAGCATGATGGGGTTTATACAGAGGATCATTGTAGAGCTTGTATGATTCAAGATGTATAAAAGAAAATGCCTCTTCAGGCATAGGCAAACCCGGCAAATACTTACCCAATATGCTACGAAGCGTATCTCCAATTTTTCCTTTCCACTGTTCCTGGCTATCTGTAGCAACAAGTATTTCAAGTGTACCCCCTGATGACCGCTTTTTGCCTTGTTCTTCTTTACATGAGACAAAAGACATTATAAGGATCACCAAAAAAAATAATCCAAAGGTTTTTTTCATGATTTTGTTAGTTTATAACTTGAATTTTTAATCTCTGTCCTTTTATAATTTTGTTGTTGCGTAAATTATTAAGTCTCTTGATTTCCTCTACTGTTACCCCATCAAATTGTTGAGCAATATCCCATAGGGTATCTCCTTCTTTTACAGTGTAGTATTTATAACTTTTAGCCTTTGATGCTTTTGGGTTTCCTGATGCCACTTTGGACAATCCCGAACTTGAGACAACCAGCCGTTGGTTAGTTTTAATGTTATCGTCTTTCAAATTATTCCACGTTTTGAGGTCAGATGGAGTGCACCCGTATTTTTGGCTGATTTGGAGGAGTGTTTCTCCTGATTTCACGATGTGAAAAAGAGGTTTATTTGTCTCTTGCTGTTGTTTTTCTGGTTCCTGCGACGACTTATTTGAATGAGATGCTGGGTTTTGGATAGCTACCGTAGAATTATTTCCTGGATATATATTGAGACGAAGTTTGGGCTTGAGATAATTGGATTTCAGATTGTTCCATACCTTTATATCATGAATACTCACTTTATATTTTCTAGCTATCTGGCTAATCGTTTCTCCTTTTTTTACCACATGTACAATTAATTCAGCGGCCTTTTGAATTTGTTCGGCCAATGTTTCTTTGTTAATTCCTTTTGAACTTGTATAATTATAAATGGCGTATTCGTTATTGATAAAATCCCCCACCAGTTCTCTGGGAAGCCTCAGGTAATAGGGTCTATCATCTTTCACAGGAATGACCCCTAATTTGTAAGTAGGGTTTAAAAATTGCAGGTCTGCTAATGGAATATCTAATACTTCACTTATTTGATCAAATGAGACGGGTTGTTTAACTTCAACTGTATCGATACCGTTGTAGAGAATTCCAGGATGAAGAGGATAAAGGTTATGATCACGGGCGTATTGCATCACGTAAGAAGCTGCTATAAATGCGGGAACATACCCCCGAGTTTCCGATGGGAGATATGGCCAAATAAGCCAGTAATTTTTAGTACCTCCTGCCCGCCTTATGGCTTTGTTAACATTTCCAGCACCGGCATTATAGGCGGCAAGCACTAAAAACCAATCGTCATATAAATCATAAAGATCTTTAAGGTGCCTGCAGGCTGCGTCAGTGGATAAATATGGATCGAAGCGATCGTCTAAATATGAAGTGCTGGTAAGTCCATATACTTTGCCCGTACCATACATGAATTGCCATAGGCCTTTGGCTCCAGCTTTAGAGCCCGCTTTCGGGTTGAGTGCTGATTCAATGACCGCAAGGTATTTAAGTTCAAGCGGAAGGTCATATTTGTCTAAGTATTCTTCAAATAGGGGGAAATATAAATAAGCCAAACCCAGGAGCCGCTGTGTGAGAGCTCTTTTTTTAACAGCGTATAGCTCAATGTAGTCCTTAACATATCGATTATATGTGTATTCAATAGGTGAGTTTTTTCGCATCACTGCAATTCTATCTCGGTAGACTGAATCGGGAAAAATAGGCACATAATTGGAAGCAAAGTTATAGTATTGGGTCATCGAGGGCTCTGTGTCGAAAAAGTTATCCTGAAAAAACTTGATATTAGCCAGGCTGTCAAGTGCCCTTACTATGGGTGAGTCTTTTATAAGATTCAGTTCTGTTCGACCCCTATTTTTCATAGGTACAAAAACCGTCGTAGAATCTGAAACGTAGATAGTATCTTTGATAATTGTTTGCGCATTTCCTATATTCAATGCACACGCACAAGTCAGAAGCAATAATAACCTCCTTGTATTTCTCATTCTTGGCAATATGTAATTTTTTAGGCTGGTTTAATTTTTCAGTTGATTATTAAGACTTGCAAAATTAATCATTGTTGGAGTCTAGGGCATGTGAATCATTCCTTTGTGAAATGGGGAAGGTGCTCTGGCAGTGAAAGGGATAATTCCATGATTCCTTTAATTTCCCCTTCTTCTCTCCAAGGTAGTTGTATAATAATCTTTTTGACCCCTCTTTTGGTTATTGTATAGATATTTGTACTTCCCTCCAGAAGCATTTCAGAGATTTTAGCTACCGATGATGCCGAATGACATTCGAATAGGGAATGACCGATTAAATCACCATGTTTTGAAAAGGTAATTTTTGCTAAATCATTCATATATATTATTTTACCTTCTTTATCAGCAACAGTCAGTGCTATCTCTGCTTCTTTAAAAAATCTTCTTTCCATCTTTTTTTACGAGTTGTTTTCAATTACAAATGTTTGTTAATATTTCCAAAACAATAATATTGGTAGCGAATTCTGTTAATTTTGTATGGGTTGGAAATGACATTTTCTAAGCGTTAAAGCATTTTTAATCAATGACTTAAATTTCTAGCGATGAATGATAATATTTACTCAAAATTAGTGCTCCTGTCATTATCTATGTGCTGGGCTTTTCTGCTTAACGCCCAGGAACCGCTCAATCGTTCTTCTGAATTATTAACACATTGGATGACACCTGATGAATGGTTGCGTAGAAACGAAATTGGACGAAACTTTACTCCGACTGACCCACCCTCAGCACCGGTTACGAATATAGCTGAGTTTAATTATAATGAAGGCGTGCTTATTCGATATCCTTTTGGTATCCCAATGACTTTGATTAAAGAGCTCTCTAATACAGGGAAAGTTCTTACAATTGTGGCAAATTCATCACAACAAAATACGGTATATAATCAGTATGTTAGCAATGGCGTTAATGTCGCAAATTGTGAATTTCTTATTTCGGGCACAAATACGTATTGGACGAGAGATTATGGTCCATGGTTTATAATAGATGGAAACAATCAGTTGGGTATTGTTGATTTTCCATACAATCGTCCACGACCTTTAGATGATGATATACCCATTAAAGTCGCTCAGTATATGAATGTGCCTCTTTATGGAATGAATATCGTGCATACAGGGGGCAACTACATGTGTGATGGCATGGGCGCTGCTGCTTCTACAGAACTCGTGTATACAGAAAACCCCACATTACCGCAAGCTACTATCCATCAAATGGTTAAAAATTATCTGGGCGTAGATAATTATCATGTCCGGCCCGACCCCAATGGTACTTATATTGATCACATCGATTGCTGGGCAAAGTTTTTGGATGTTGATAAAATTTTAATTCGGCAAGTACCACCCACCCATCCGCAATATTCTTTAATTGAGCAAGCCGCTGCCTATTGGCAAAATGCTATCTCAAGCTACGGAACGCCTTATCAAGTATTTAGAGTGAATACCCCTAATGACCAACCTTATACAAATTCTTTCATCTTTAAAAATAAAGTTTTTGTACCTATCACCGGGAATACTATTTATGACAATGCTGCTCTTCAGGTTTATCAAAACGCCATGCCGGGCTACTCCATTGTTGGGGTTTACCAAAACTCCAGCACACCCTGGGAACCCACTGATGCTTTGCACTGCCGCACCCATGAATTGGGGGACAAAGGAATGCTTTTTATTAAACACTACCCCATTGTTACTACCCAGCCTTTAGATGAAGATTATCTAATATCAGCCTATATAAAACCATTGAGTGGCGCCAATCTTATTAGTGATTCCCTTTGTGTTTGGTACTCTACTTCTTTGAATCCTACTTGGATTCCTATATCCATGACTCCAACTGGAAACGATAACTATAGAGCATTTATTCCCCGCCAGCCCAAAAATACTGAAATCCGTTATTATATTCGTGCTGTCGATGCTTCACCCAGAACGATGAATCACCCTTACATTGGAAAACCCGACCCGCATCGATTTTTAGTGGGCGAGGGAATTCATCCCCACATAGCTCTTTCCACTTATTCAATAGATACAACTCTCTTTTTGGGCCAATTTGTTACGACTTCTTTTGATATAATAAATATCGGATACGACGACCTTGCATGGACCGTTTCAACTGACCCAGCAAGCAGTTCATGGTTATCATCTTCAGGTCAAGGACTTATTCATCCTGGAAACCAGACCTCGGTCGATGTTTTTATCAGCGCCACAGGCCTTCAACCTGGCTTATATGAAGGAAAAATCTATGTTGCTTCAAATGATCCAGATAAATCCCTCGACAGCATTCGCGTATCTCTTCATGTACAATCCAATGTGGGTATTGCTTCTATAAAACCCATTTCTCACTTGCTTGCGATGCCCAATCCTTTTCAATCGCAATTAAGATTAAGATTCTTATCTGCCTTCAATCAAATCGTTAAAATAGATGTTTTTAATACCAGCAGTATTTGCGTTTTTTCAAAGGAAATATTTGTTAATGACGGGT
This sequence comes from uncultured Bacteroidales bacterium, assembly GCA_937981455.1. Classification (GTDB taxonomy): domain Bacteria; phylum Bacteroidota; class Bacteroidia; order Bacteroidales; family TTA-H9; genus UBA2030. The sequence continues at coordinate 16,871 of CALJNV010000010.1, forward strand.
TTTATGAATTTAATTGGGACGGAATATCGAACAATGGAGTGCCTTTGCCTAATGGGATTTATTTATTGCGAGTCAGTGCTGGAAAGGAGGTTTTGCAAACATATATTATAAAAGGTTATTAGTGATTTGCTGTATAACAGTGGTAGCCGGCAGTTTCATTGTGCCGGCTTTTTTGTTGTCAATGTGTTAATTTTGTGAGATAGAGTACCAACCATGAAATCTTTGCTTTTGTATGTTATGTCTTTATTTGGAGGGCTTTGCCCTATTCTGATTCTGGCTCAACAAAGCGGAACAGACGATAGGTTCAATGTTTTGAAAAATCCTTCGATACATTACGACAACCGGGTGGATAATATGTTGTACTGGAATTATGCTTTACGCAAAGGGTATGTAGAAGCTTATCGAGAAAAAGGGGTGCTACCCAGTGCTCGATATAAAGGATCACATATCATCACGCCTCTTTTTGTTTTACAAGATTCTCCGGATGTCTGTGTGGTAGAAGGAAATATAATGCAGAGTGAGAACTCATTAACTACCCATCCAGCAAATTTTGAGAAACTTTTGAATAGTAATAACAGCAGCGATTTTCCCGTTACAGGGCTTTTTGGTGCTGATGCCTTTAAATCAGAGGACGGTGGTGAATCCTGGGAAGGAGAAATTTATGGTGCAGGTGGGGACAACAGTGGTGACCCCGCTGTAGCTATCAATGCTCAGGGACGGATGTTTGTAGGTTATATCAATGAAAACTTTGGACAATCCGTTTCTTATAGCGACGACAATGGGCAAACTTGGATCAAAATTCTTGTTTCACCTTCTCCCGGGTATTATCCGGCCTCTTTAGACAAGAATCATTTATGGATCGATAATTCTCCATTAAGCCCTTACAATGGCAATGTTTATGCATCCTGGACCCGTTTTTCAGCCGGCGGAGCAAATGATGGTGAAATTCAATTTGCAAGGTCGGTTTCTCAGGGTACCACTTGGTCATATCCTTTGGTTATTAGCCAGGGAGTTACTGCAGGTAGTCATAATCAGGGAGTAAATATTCAAACAGGACCCGAAGGACAAGTTTATGTGGTTTGGGCCATTTACGATAATTGGCCGGCTGATGAAAATGCTCTGGGCTTTGCCGCCTCTTTCGACGGTGGATTGACTTTTCAGCCTGCAAGCCGCATTATCAATAATATTCGTGGTATAAGATACTCTGAGACATTTAAAAATTTGAGAGTTAATTCTTTCCCATCGATGACTGTTGATCTTAGCAATAGTCCTCGAAGAGGTACTATTTATGTCGTTTGGGCCAACCGAGGAATTCCTGGTATCAATACCGGTAGCGATATAGATGTTTATCTTATAAAATCAGCCGATCAAGGAAATACCTGGAGTCAACCCATTCGAGTTAATCAAGATTTGCTGGGGGCAGGAAAACAGCATTTTTTCCCTTGGATATCTTGTGATCCTGTAACCGGTAACCTCTCTGTAATCTTTTATGATGATAGAGAATGTGCTTATAATGAATGCGAAACATGGGTTGCTTATTCAACCGATGGCGGTGATACATGGCAGGATTTTAGAGTGAGCGATATAGCTTTTACCCCTCAACCTATTCCTGGCCTCGCAGCAAACTATTTTGGCGATTATCTTGGAATAACCTCCCATAACCTTAAAATTTATCCTATCTGGACCGATAATCGCAGTGGAAAAGCCCTCACCTACGTAAGTCCCATCAATTCTACACCAGCGCCTAATCAACCCTACGTTATTCATCAGGACCATATTTTTCGAAATGTTAATGGATCTCAAGTAGATTTGCTTTCTTTTGGCGATAGTGTGTCGGTTGATCTGACAGCCATCAACATTGGTGATCAACCTGCCAATGACGTACTTATCACTCTTACCTCCCCATCAGGCCATCTGATAATATCCGATTCCACCCAATATTATGGGAATTTTAATCCACAGCAATCCGTCTCTGTTAATCATGCTTTTAAACTAAATATTTCTGATACTATTCCGGACAATGAGAGAATTAAATTCATCGTTAAAGCTGCTAGTGCAGATACTACATGGACGAGTCAATTTTATGCTTGGTCTAGTGCACCCGATTTGCAAATTACAGGGTTTCTCATTAACGATTTTGGGGGCAATGGTAATCGAATCCCTGATGCCGGAGAAAATGCGATTACAAGCTTTATTTTATCTAATAAAGGAGATTTTCTTTGCGATACAATTGTTAGCTATTTTTCATCCTCGAAAGATTGGGTTGATTTGATGGATTCAATCCAAAAATTTCCTCCCTTGTACCCTGGGCAAACCGATACAATCCATTATAGGGTTAGGTTTTCCGATAGTTTACCTTACGGGATTTCTTTAAATTTCAATTTGAAATGTCAATCAGGACGCTATCAAAGAAACAAATCTTTTATCAGGCGGTCAGGTTTACGTGTGGAGGATTGGGAAAGTAACAGTTTTGCAAAATATCCCTGGAAACGTACGGGTAACTCACCCTGGCTCATATCTACGAAATCTTATGAGGGACATTATTCTGCCCGATCAGGAATCATATCTGATGGTGGCTCTACCATCCTCTCACTTACTTACGATATCATCCAGCCCGACAGTGTTTCTTTCTGGTTTAAAGTTTCTTCTGAATCAAATTACGATTTTTTCTCCTTTTTTGTTGATAATGTTTTGTATGGCAAATGGTCTGGAATAAGGGATTGGCAAAAAGCCGCTTATTGGGTTCAATCTGGCAGGCACACTCTTAGATGGCAATACGAAAAGGATATTTATTTATCGATGGGCGATGATGCTGTTTGGCTTGACTATATTGCCCTTCCAATATTTGCTATACCTCAGGCGAATACCGGAAATGTTGTGAATATATGTGCAAAGGATGATTCTGTTTATGTAACAGCTCAGGCCGCGAATTTCACATATTTTTACTGGACGACTACAGGAGACGGATTTTTTAGGGATAGTGCCTCGTTAAACACATTGTATTTTTTGGGCGATGCTGAAAAATCCATTGGAAGGGCTACACTATTATTTCATGTGGTAAACGAAATGGCTGTTACAGTCGATACCCTGATTATAAAAATTTTACCTGATCCTCTTCCACCTATTGCTGTTTCTGTTACTCCCGATTCTCTGTGTTTTGGATCTTTAGCCGAGATTCATTTGCATGCCCAGCCAGCTGATCCTGGGGATGATATTTTTTGGTACAAAAATTCTTGCGATGGGGAGGCCATGGGTTCCGGATATAATTTAAATGTTCCTGCTCCTGATCAAACCCTTTCTTATTTTGCCCGAAGTGGCAATATGTGCAATGTCTCTGATTGTGTGAGTACAACGGCTATCGTTCATCCCAATCCCCAGTTAGAATTAGGGCCTGATTCAATTTATTGTAGCGGTGAAGTTGTGGTTTTGGATGGAGGTAATTTTGCATCCTATGATTGGGAACCATTTTTTGCTGATCGTTTTTTAATTCTTGATACCAACCTTATCCCCTCTGGATCTCAACAAACTATTTTTCTTTCAGTATTGGATTCTTTAGGGTGCTTGGCAAGCGATTCCATAATCATTGGTTTTACAAAATGTGCCCCAGGTATCCAGTCTAATGTTCATCAATCGTTTTCTATTTATCCTAACCCCAATGATGGTCAATTTTTTCTTACCTGGTCCCATGAATTATTGGCTGATATTCTAATTGAACTTCTAGATATTCATGGAAGAGTATTATTTCATCGTATTCAATCCCAGTCAACATCACCGCAAATTATGCAATTTAAATCTTTTTCTTTGGCAGGTCTATATTTGTTAAAACTTACAAGCAATGGGAGGGTTTGGGTTTTGCCAGTAAATATTTTGGCTACCGGAGAATAATTCTTCCTAAATCTTTGGCTAAATCTGTTTTCATCTGGCTTAAAAGTCTTAATTGCTCCAGAATCATCATAGCGTCAATCTCGGATGCAGCTTCTAATTCGCGCTGCTTATGTTCAATGGCTAACTCAAGATTACGGATTCGCAGGTTCAACAAAGCTTGGATGGAAAGATCTTTTAGAACCTCTCTTTCAGATAAAGTACTAATGCCTGCTTTGATCTCCCAGTTTGGGCTAATGGAATAGGGCGTTGTTATCAGTTTAATGGCCAAATCAGATATTTGTTCGTCGGGATGATTTATAAAGTATTGGTCTTCTATAATAATATTGTTTTGAAAAGCTTCCCTATATTCCTCATAGATTTTTTGATAGAGCGGATATTGAAACTCATATTCAGATTCCATCAATTCCGTAATGAGAAAATGTTGAATATTTACCTCTATTAATTCTTCTTGTGCATTTTCTTTTTTTAATGAGAAAGAAAAATAGTCTTTTCCGTAAAGTAAAAGCAATCGAATAATAAAAGTTTCCTGGTGGTATATGTCGCGTCCAGGTTCTTCCACTTGGGAAGGTGCTTTGTAATCTTGCTCTACTCCCATTACTTCATCCTGCAAAGCCTTCTTCTGACTCTGGGATAATATCTTATGTAATTCATGGTAAAGAACTTGCTCGGAGGTATTAAATATCCGAGCGCAAAACTTTATGTATTCTGACCTCTGAATGCTATCCGATACCAGGGTAATGGATGATAAAATATCTTTTATTAAACCTGCTTTTCTAATAGGATCATCTTTGACTTCAGAGAGTAATAGCTGTGTTTTAAAACCGATAAAGTGTTGTGAGTTATTTTGAATAAATTGAATGACCTCTTCAGAACGATTTTTCCGGGCAAACGAATCTGGGTCTTCTCCATCCGGAAATAAAACCACCCTGACATTCATATCTTCTTTTAAAATCATATCAATGCCCCGGATTGAAGCTTTGATACCTGCAGGATCCCCATCGTAAAGTACAGTTATATTGGGTGTATATCTGCGAATCAAGCGGATTTGTTCAGAAGTCAACGATGTTCCTGACGATGCCACCACATTCTCGATGCCTGATGTATGTAATGAAATAACATCAGTGTATCCTTCCACTAGATAACAGTTATTTGCAGCTGCTATGGACTTTTTTGCCAATGAAAGACCGTATAGCACGTTACTTTTATGATATATTTCAGTTTCGGGCGAATTGATATATTTGGCCAATGTTTTGTCATTACTCATTATTCGCCCGGCAAAGGCGATCACCCTGCCCGATAAATTATGAATAGGAAAAATAACTCGCTCCCTAAAACGGTCTATATAAGTATTACCATATTTTAATATCAATCCTGCTTTTTCTAAGAGATCAGGTTTGTATCCTTTTGCCATGGCATAGTTTACAAAGGCATCTTTTGCAGATGGAGAATAACCCAATTGAAAACGTCGCATAATTTGATGAGTAAGACCCCTTTCTTCGAAATAGGCGAGGCCAATATTTCGGCCCTCTTCTGTTTCCCAGAGTTGATACACAAAAAAGTCTGCGGCCATGGATGTGATATCGAAAAGGCTTTCTTTTTGCGCCGCTAATAACTGATCTTCTAATGTTGGCTCCTTTTCTATTATTTCAATATTGTACTTTCGTGCCAGGTATTTTAAAGCCTCCACGAACGAGTAATGCTCATGTTCCATCAAAAATTTTATAACATTGCCCCCGGCTCCACACCCGAAACACTTGTAGAATCCCTTGGTTGGAGAAACTGTAAATGAGGGTGTTTTTTCATTATGGAAAGGACAAAGACCTATCAAATTAGATCCCCGTCGGCGTAAGCTTACAAACTCGCCAATGATTTCTTCAATCTTGGCTGTTTCAATAATTTGGTTTATTATATCCTGGCTTATCAAGACCATTTAGTTTTCTTTTGCGAAAGTATTTTAAAATTGCTACTTCTTAAAACCCATTTTGAATTTGCAATAGATAGTTAATTTGTTTCCAGATTGTTAAATTTTTGTAATCATTTTTTATTCAAAGCTAAATAATGAAGGGGCTGCCTTTACTATGGCAGCCCCTTCTCATATTTCATTATAGGGTACTCCTAGTAGAACAATACTCTGTTGTCTTTAACTTCTGCTAATTTTTCTAATGCCTTGTAGATGCTTGTACTGGCACGAGCAAAAAAGTTGTTTTCAAGTTGTTTGCGCTCGAAGGTAAAGTCTGTTTTGGCGGGGGCATCAGAGAACTTTTTTACTTTAACAACAGCTGTGTAATTGAGTCCAACAATAGGTTCTGATACTTCGTTGGGGTTGAGTGAAAAAATTGTTCCGGTGATTTCCGGTTCACGTCCCAATCCCGGAATATTGTAAGTATAAAAGGTAATATCTGAAGCAGTATCCACTCTGGCATTAAGTTTTGTGGCAAGCTCCACAAGGCTTCGAGTATTTGTTTCTTTCATTTTAGTAGCCAGATATTCGAGCTTCTTTTTCTTCATTACTGTGGCTTCAAGCGCTTGCTTCATGTCTTCAAGCGGCGTAGTTCCTTTGGGTCGAATCTTTTTAAGAACAGCAACAATAAACTTATTTTCAAATTCTTTTACATCAGATACATCGCCTGGCTTGACATCTTTGCTGTAGGCCCATCGGATGATTTCGCGGCTATTGTCGATGCCTGGCAACGACATTTCCATGGGACTTAAATAATCTTTTGTACGTTTATTGAGCCCCATCTCTGCAACAGCCTTGTCGAAAGCTTCTCGAGTACGGTTTTCACCAGCAAATTTACTGGCTTCAGCATACACTTTCTGCATAGTAATTGTGCTGGGCTGTATTGACTTCTTGACAATAGCCACCCTGACTTTCTTGATGGGTTTTGTTTTTCCGGTTACGTGAATAACGTGGTAACCAAATGGGCTCTCTGCTACCGTTACATCACCCACATTGGCTTTAAAAACAGCTTCATTAAAAGAAGGAACCATTTGCCCATCGGCAAACCAACCAAGGTCTCCATTGTTATTTTTAGCCGATGGATCATCCGAAATCGTTGAAGCAATTTCTGCTAGTTTGCTTTTGTTGGCCTTGATAATGGCAGCTAGGCTATCAGCAGTTTTTTGGGCCGCCACCTTGCTGCGGGTAATCTTTTGTGAGGCCCCATAAGCGTTTTTGTATGCAACGAGGATGTGCGATGCTTTTAAACTATCAGGCCTCGTTTGTATATCAACAATGCGAGCAATATAATATACATTGTTGTCGATCCATGGGCCGGCCATGGTTCCAACGGGAGAATTGAATGCAAGCGAATCGATCTGAATAGGAAGCGTACCTTGTTTTTTCCAGCTGCTATCGTATTTCTCTTCGGAATTGAAATTAACAAAATTAGCAATACGGGTAGTCACCATTAAGTCTGCATAAAGTTTGTTGATCTCTTGTTCAGCAGCTTTCCTATCCTCGTCCGACGGATTAACGTCAAAAATTACATAATCAATATCTCGGGTTTCCTCTTGCTCATAGCTTTTCTTGTTTTTATCGTAAAACTCTTTTAAATCTTTATCCGTAACTTTAACCAAACTGTCTGGAACAAGAGTGAAGCTTTGTGCTACATAATCGAACGATGCTTTGATATTTTTAAGCTGAAAATCTTTCTGAACCAGAGCCTTTGGCATGTAAAAGGCTTTCCCAATCAGAGCATTGTATTTTGAGTTGAGCCTTTCTTGTTTCACCGCCTCAATGAGGTCTTGCACTTGTTTCTGCACTTCTGGCTCAAGTTTGTCAAGATTTTGGAAAAATTGAATCAATCGTTCCCTATCCAGTTTATTAGTTTCTGGATTGGTAAAATTCTGAACAATATATTTGTGGGGATTAGGTCCTTGTATGAGATCAGTTAATTCGTCTGAGGCAATTACCAGCCCATTGTCCTTATACGCTTTCGACATAATTACCTCGTTCAGCACCTGGTTCCATGTGTTCTGACGTATCGAAAAAACCTCTTCTGGGGTTAGATTTTCTTTTTGGGAGCTCATTTTGGTGTATTGAATGTTTTGCTCCACTTTCTTTTCAAAATCCTGGAATGAAATTTCTTCTTTGCCAATAACACCAAGGGCAGTTGGGGTTCTCCAGGTGCGTTTGCCTATGTCACCTAGTACAAATGCTGTAATAGCAACACCTACAAAAATGACGGCAAGTCCTGATTTTTTTCTGATATCTCCTAAAATAGCCATTTTATGTTTGATTTTTTAGCCCGCAAATGTAAAGAAAGTAAAGCAATTGGAAAAGAATTGCCTAAGACTAAAATAAAATCTAAGTAAATAGATTTCAAGTACTATCCTCAAAAATGAGCTTGTCCTACTTTTTTACAATCAACTTCACTTTTTCTATTCGCTTACCGTTTGCTTGGAGAATATGAAAATTAAACGGACCGATATTTATTTGCTCTCCGGTTTGTGGTATGCGTTCATGTTTATGAATAATAAGACCTGCTAGCGTTTCATAATCACCGTCTTGTGGCAGTTCCAAATTATATTTTTCGTTAAGATAGTCGACCTCAACTCTACCGGAGAAGATAAATTCTTTTTCATTTATTTGATTGTCAGTCAATGGATTTTTGTCAAACTCATCGTTGATTTCTCCAAAGATTTCTTCTATTAAGTCTTCTATCGTTACTATTCCTGAGGTACCCCCAAATTCATCCAATACTACCGCGATACTTTTTTTATCGGTCAACAGTTTCTTTAACGCAATTTCAGCTTTCATGGTTTCCGGGAAATTCTCTACAGGTCGTAGTATCTCGCTGATAATGGCAGGTTTTTTAAATATATCAAACGAATGGACGTAACCAATAATATTATCGATAGTTTCTTTGTAAATAAGTATTTTAGAATGCCCTGACTCGACAAATTGATTAATAAGCTCTGAGATCTTACTATTGTATTCTCCCGCTATAATCTCAGTACGTGGTATCATACATTCCCTAAGACGGATTTCCCTGAAATCCAGAGCTGCTTGAAGCATTTTTACTTCTTGTTTTACGTTTTCATCTTCTGCCGGCTTTGCATATTCTTTGATAAAATAATTGAGATCAATCCAGGAAAATTCTTGCGTCTTAGGCACTATTTTTCTGCCTAAAAACAGAGTAAGCGTAGCTTCTGATAGTTTATATGTCAAGTATACAAGGGGATATAATAGGAAATATATTATGTAAAGAATCGGTGCTAAAGCGTTTAAAATAGCGTTAGGTCTCAGTCGGAACAAGGTTTTGGGTAGAAATTCCGCAAATATCAGTACTATGCCTGTAGAGATGAGTGTCTGAAGGGCAAGTATAACAAAAGGATTGGATGTTTGTATGTTCAGTTTTGGAAATACATCTTTGCTTAAAAAGGGTTCCATCGCCGATGCGTAAACAACCAGCATTAATGTATTCCCGAGAAGTAAAGATGCGATAACATGTTGAGGACTGTTGATAAAATGATACATCATTTTAGCCCCCAATAGATTTTCTTTATTGGATATGGCTATTTTTAAGCGATTGGCCGAAATGAAAGCAATTTCTACGCCTGAAAATATAGCAGATAATAGTAATGATACAAGGATAATGAAAGTACTATTGTCCATTCAATTGCAAATTGGTACAAAGCTAGTCAAAATCGTCCTCAACCAGAAATTCGCCGGTTACATTTCTTAAAGTTCTTCTTCTCAGTTTTTCATCTGCTTCTAGCCCCTGGCCGAGTATTAATTTATCTTTCGATTTTAGCTTAACATGTGCTTCAGTGTAAATTCTTTGTTGGCGCTGGTCCCAATTAAGCTCTTCGGTTTCAAGGCTTTCATTATCATCGAAATGTATAATTTCTACATGATTTCTTACTTTCAGTAATTTATTATCCATCCAGTTGATTCCATATCCTGCCTTGAGTGTTCCGGTGATTTTACCTCGAGAATTCAAAAAAAATACTTCTATACCATTTGGAAATATCATTTTATTTTCAGATCCGTAGTAGGCGTTCATTATGGGAGCTTTTAGAAATACCTTAAGCTCCCCAGAATCGTAATATCTTAATACTACGTTTTTAATTGACTCAGAGGGTAAAGTGTCCGGAGCAGTAAGCTCTTTAATTTTTTCTACTTTATTTTTACATGAAAAACTCATTGCCATAACAACGGTTATGGCAATGAACTTAATGGTTGAAAGAATCAAATATCGAGGTCTATCGATTTTCATCCTATCTAACGCGATGCTCTTACAGTGGTAGTTTCGTTTATCCAACATTCAACTCTATACGATTCACCTTCTTTGTAACCATGAAAAAATATGGTTTCGATAGAAGGAAAATAGGCCGAATAGGTGGCTATACGTTTATTAGCTGTTTCAGCAACTTCGGGATCAACCTTTTTTGCCTGAATATATTTATCTACTGCAACCCAGTATCCTGCACGTTTCGATAATTCATTATCTCCACACGTTGTTGCGCCTGTGGCGTAAATATCACCTAACAAAATATATGCATTTCCATCGTAAGGATTACTTTCTAGCATTTTTAATGCTGTTGATTTGGCGGCTGTGTAATTTTTCATTGCAAGGTATACCTGACCCAGCATTGAATAGGCTCTCTCTTTTTTCACGGCTTCTTCTGAAGAAAATAGGCTTATGCTTTCATTAAGGTATTTTGCTGCCTGACTCCACTTTTCCTCCCTCATGTTTTTTATGGCCATCATATATGCACTGCTGGCCGATGGTTCAAGTTTGTGTAAATTTTCGGTTGCAGCAAAGAATAAGTCTTTATCGGTACATTTTTTCTTTTCAAGAATCTTGGTTATTTTTCGTAAAAGCTCAGTTTCGTTAGGATTTGCTTCGAATTTCGATTGGTAAATATTTACCAGATCTTCGCAAGTTGCGTAGGGTTCAAATAGGGATTCAATGTTGTTTTTGATAATCAGGTATTTACTAACAGCAATAGTGTCTCCCGCCACAAGCTGCATGGCATTATCCATCAGATCGCTGAGTTGATCATAAGCATCTACCACGATGGTCTTTTCTGCTTTGTTGAGTTCAACCATTTTTATCCCACTTTGTAAATAAAGTTGAAGCCCCTCAGGTAATACTTCAGCTCCATCCAGCTCAATGGCCTGTTTTACTGCGTTGTATGCAATTTCTGGCTCATTGGGCTTCAAGGTAAATGCATCAATCGCTTTTCTGGTTAATATATTTCCTATTTGAGACCTTCCTTTGGGGTCTTTGGGAAAGTATTTTATGCGTGCATCATAAACCCCTAACAAACTATCAATTATGTTTTGGCGTGTTAGTGAATCTTCTGATTTATTTACCCGGAATTCAAGAATTTTGATACCATCTACATATATATATTGGCTTGCACAAGGACAATGCTCATAAACCCATTTCCATGGTTTGTAAGCATCCTGATAGTTTTTTTGTTTTGCAGGCTCACGGTAAAGGGAAAGGTTCGTTACACATTGCACACTGTCTTTTCCGAATTTTGGCATGCCTTTACATGCAGATTCTTGTGCCTGAGTTGATAAAGCCGTCACGGCTACAATCATCAGAACAAGTGCGACTTTGATTTTATTCGTTCTCATTTTCATTGATTTTTTAGTATTTAATCAATTGTATCTTCTTTTAATGAACCATCTTTCAGTAATCGAAATTCCAAAATAGAATCTGAAATAGTTTTCCTGAATAAGGTTATTTTTCTTAGTACCTCTACTACCAATTTCTGCGCCAAAGTTTAATGTAGCGGCTTGTCTTCTAATAGGTAGTCCTAAACCAAATGATGTATAGAGATCTTTTACCTGAATCTGTTTGAGGTTTAAGTATGTGAGAGAGTAATTAAAACCCGCTCTATATCGAATTTTCTGCCAATAACTTGAAATGGAACGGTTGTCGGGAATAAATTCTATTCCCCCATTTATTCTGTAATTATTGCTGAGCGAATCTGCCTTATCGTCAATACGATATTTGTTCCAAAATCCATAACTACCTTCGAATGCAATAGTGATTTTTTCGGGTTTTTCATACAAAACGCCAGCGTTGAATAACACAGGTAGTTTAATTGTACCTGGTATGTCCTTTAGGTAAGCGATGGTATCTCTAAAAAATTCATATCCAGTGTTGATACCGCCAAATAGGGTCTCTGAAAGTTGCTCTTTCTTAGTCTTTAATGTATTACCGTAGCCACTTGATATTCCCAGGGTGAAATGGCTGCCTCCTAAAAAGGTTTTATGATACTGAATTCCGGCAGTAAGACTAAAATCGGAGATGTTAACAATATCTCTAACGCGCGTATTAAGTACAGCCGTAGAATCCGGAAAATGAATCAGGCGGCTCCTGTTGATGTTGCCTGCAAGGTATATTACATTAAATCCTATAGAGATATTTCTATGAAGTTGAATACCACTCCCTAAATAATATTGGTTTAATCCTCCATCCCCTTCATAGTAATAATTTATTCGGCCCAATGTTGCATCGTTCTGTTCGTCTAAGATTTTGTATCCAATAGTGCTGAATGGCATCATGCCAAAACTCATCTTAATTTTTTTTGAGATGGGAAAACCAAAATACATAAAATCAAGACCTGCACTGGATGCGTTTTCTGAAATAGTTAAAGTTTTGAGGGAATTAAAAGTGCTTCTCATTCCTGCCTCAAAGACAAAGCTTAGGCTGTCGATTGATGTGTAGGATGCAGGATTTTGCGGATTAACATTATAAAATCCGCGCTGGGCCACACCTGTTCCACCCATCGAGCGATTTCTGGTATTACTTATATTATTTAAGTCCCCTAAGCCATAATGAGAATAGGGAGAGGTTAAGCTTGATTGTGTAAAAGCCGTTCCTGAAGAAATAATTAGAATAATTGAAACCAGAGTCTTTTTAAATAATTTTAACATTAAATTGTAAGATTTGATTAAGACCTTCCATAATAAGGCTTGGGACTGCAAAGATGCTATTTTTTAGGTTAGTAGCAAAATGATGCGCATCTCCCCCGCTCAAGTAAACGTGCAGCCTAGGTTCAAATTGCTTAATTTCGTCAATGAATCCATCAATTTCGTGTGTTGCTCCCTTAATAACCCCCGCAAGAATTGATTGGTTCGTGTTTTTGCCCGGAAAATCAAAGCTACTTAACGGTTCAACCAATGGCAGATTTGCACTAAATTCGTGCAAGGACTTTAATCTTTGCCAAATACCCGGAGAGATTGCTCCACCTACGTAATTACCGTTGGCATCGGTATAATCATATATAATGCATGTACCACATGTTATTGCCAAAGAAGGATTGCCTCGAGATTTTTTCCATGATGCACATGCTGCTGCAATACGGTCTGTTCCAAGGGTTGTTGGTGTCTCGTATTTAATATGAATAGGAAGAGGGGTTTGGTGATTTAATTCTATAAAAAAATTTATTCTTTGACGTATTTTGCTAATTAGTTCTTTTTCTGCTCTTGATACATTCGATACAATGGCTCCATCAATTTTGAGAGCTATTATGGATTCTACAAATCTAACCACTTCTTCACTTTGCTCGGTGGCGAATAACTGAAATTGCTCAAGTTTATCATCCTTGAATAAGCCTATTTTGGTGTTGGTATTCCCAATGTCAATGCATAAAGATGTGAACTTCGTCATAGTGCAAAGTTATCTGAATCTCATAAATTATAAGGAGGATTTGTGTTTTTAAAAATTATTGTATCTTTGCATCAGAAAAAACGATGGTGTTGTAGCTCAGTAGGTAGAGCAACGGACTGAAAATCCGTGTGTCGCTGGTTCGATTCCGGCCAACACCACAGCTAAGAGGCCTTTCATGGGCCTCATTTTATTTTGTAAGCTGGCATATTAATGGTGGTATTTCTTCGATAGAAACCACATAATCAACTTGAGTGCTTTTCATTGTTGCCTCTGGCATGACTGGCACCTGTGCAGTTTTTGGATCTTGTACAATAACAATTCCTCCCATTTTTTTTATGAGTGCTGCGCCGGCGGCCCCATCATGGTTGGCTCCAGTGAGAACAACGGCAATAACTTTTCCTTTAAATGCATAGGCTGCCGATTCGAATAGCACGTCGATAGATGGACGCGAATAATTCACTTTTTCATCCAATGTCAAAGTAAGCGTATGGTCTTCTTCTATCAGTAAATGATAGTTAGGTGGCGCTATATACGCTGTTCCAGGTTCAATTTTTTCTTTTTCATCTGCTTCCTTCACTTTAATTTTTGACAATGAATCCAGATGCTTTGTTAAATAGTTTTCGCTGGTCGGTGCAATGTGCTGGACAATGAATATTGGAACTTTTAATGATGTGGGTAGGGCAGGCAATAAGCGCGATAATGCCTCAAGTCCGCCGGCTGAGGTTCCTATCACAACTGCTTCTAATTTTTGAGGAAGTTTATTCACTTATTGATTCACTACTCTTAGTTTTACCTTAAAGGAAGATTTTCTTCGTAATGGTAACCCTTTTTGTAAATTTTTTGTGTAGAATTTATGATGTGGAAATATTTAGCATAGGAGGAGATTGTCAAGTTTTCTTTTGTGCCGAGGGCTAGAATGCCCCCTGGTGTTAAGCTCTCTAAGAAAAGCCGTATTACTCTTTCTTGTAGTTCACGGATGAAATAAATCAGTACATTACGGCAAAAAATCATGTTGACCTCTGCAAAAACGCTGTCAGTTACCAGGTTATGCTCGGCAAACACAATATTCTTTCGCAAGGCTTTGTCTAAAATTACCATATTGTAATCTGAATTGTAGTAGTTTGAGAAGGATTCTTTGCCGCCTGCTTTCTGGTAATTGAGCGTATATTCTTTAATTTTATCAATACTATAAATGCCTTCTTTTGCAATTTTCAATACTTTGGGATTGAAGTCAGTAGCATAGATTTGAGCTTTTTCCAATAGGCCTTCTTCCTTTAAAAGTATGGCCATGCTATATACTTCCTCTCCTGTAGAGCACCCTGCATGCCAAATCTTGAAAAAGGGATACGTTCTTAAAATTGGGATTACTTCTTCTCGAATGGCCTTATAAAATTCAGGGTCACGAAACATTTCTGTTACGTTTATTGATAAATCCGAGAGAATGGTTTGTAAAAACCCTAAATCATTCAAAACCCTATGGATCATTTCCGATATATGAGGCATTCTCTCCAGGCGCATGCGGTGGAGTAGCCTTCGACGTACATGAGCTGGGCTGTAATGGCGAAAATCGTAACCATATTTTTGAAATAAGGCTTCAAGAAACAGTTTTATTTCCAGGTTTAAACTCTCACTCTCCTCTTCTTGATATGGCGTCTTCATATGAAATTGAATGTGTCTTGCTTCAACAAATTTATATAAAAAATTAAGGCGGATGTTAAATCCGCCTTTTTTAAATCATTCATAAGCTAGTATTTCGTTTACTTAATGATAACGGTTATTCTATTAGCATTAATTTCAACTAAACCGGATGAAATTTCAACTGTGTGTTGAGAATTATCCTCTAATACGATTTTCAGGATGCCTTGTTTCAGCAGAGCTACCATTGGGGCATGGTTCTCTAAAACCCCGAAACTACCATCCTTGCCCGGGAATACTATGCTTTTGACGTTTTGGTATGTCGCTTCAGTTTTTTCTGCCGAAATGATCTCGAGATACATAGTAATTTTTTTTTTAGGCTGAAGCTAATAGGGCTTTACCTTTTTCAATTGCTTCTTCAATGGTTCCTACAAGGTTAAAAGCAGCCTCAGGATATTGATCAACATCGCCGTTCAAAATCATGTTAAAACCTTTGATTGTATCTTCTATTGATACCATTGTTCCTTTAATACCTGTAAATTGTTCTGCAACGTGGAAGGGTTGGGAGAGAAATCTTTGCACACGACGAGCGCGATGAACAATAAGTTTATCTTCTTCCGAAAGTTCTTCCATACCAAGAATAGCAATAATATCCTGGAGTTCTTTATATCGCTGTAAAATATTTATGACACGTTGAGCTGTTTCGTAATGTTCTTTTCCAACAATTTCTGGTGTAAGGATTCTGGAAGTAGAGTCAAGGGGGTCAACAGCCGGATAGATTCCCAGCTCAGCTATTTTTCTGCTTAGCACAGTGGTTGCATCAAGATGAGCAAATGTTGTTGCAGGTGCTGGATCGGTTAGATCATCTGCAGGAACATAAATCGCCTGTACAGAAGTAATAGAACCCCGTTTTGTAGAGGTTATTCTTTCTTGCATCAACCCCATCTCTGTTGCCAATGTGGGTTGGTAACCGACTGCCGATGGCATCCGGCCAAGCAATGCTGATACCTCGCTACCTGCCTGCGTAAATCTGAAAATGTTGTCAATAAAAAATAATATGTCTCTTCCTCCTGTTTCATCGTCGCCATCTCTAAAATATTCTGCAAAGGTAAGCCCTGAAAGCGCTACCCTTGCTCTAGCTCCGGGCGGTTCGTTCATTTGGCCAAATACCAATGTGGCTTGAGATTTTTTCAATTCCTCTGGATCTACCATGGATAAATCCCATCCCCCTTTTTCCATATCATTTATAAAATCCTTTCCATATCTTATAACACCCGAATCGATCATTTCTCGAAGCAGATCATTCCCTTCTCTAGTCCTCTCTCCAACACCGCCAAATACTGACAGCCCGGAATATTTTTTGGCGATATTATTGATGAGCTCCATTATTATCACTGTTTTACCTACACCTGCTCCGCCAAATAAGCCAATTTTGCCTCCTTTTGCATAGGGTTCTATCAAATCAATTACTTTGATACCC
>CALJNV010000011.1 GCA_937981455.1 uncultured Bacteroidales bacterium
ATATTAACTAATAAAAAAGACTAGTTAGTATATAAATATTGCTATCTTTTTTTTCTTATTATTTTAATAACTAAAATAACTTTTTACTGGCTTTGAAGCTATTAAATTTTTAGTATTTTTTAAGCAAAATTAGATATTAAATATTGATTATTAATTTTTTTGCCAGAGGCTAAACGGCTGAGCCTGTACTCTACATAAATCGTTTCTTCGCGTTTGTTTTTCAATATCGCATCATGCATATAAATCGTTTCAGCGCTTTCCCAGCCCATCCACTGTATGGGGACCCCTGAGATTTCATCATACAGTTTGAGAAATTCTTCTATCGGGGTGTCCATTACATTGATGTTATTTTCAATACCCAATATTTGGTGAGCAGAAGAATTGATAAATTTTATATGCGACTGGGAATCAATGACAATTACTCCATCATCGATGCTTGAAAGTAATACCGATAGAAATTCCTCTTTCTCTTTTATGCGTGCTTCAGTTTTATATCGGTATACACCGGTTTCTATGATAACCCGCAGCGATTCCCATGTATAGGGTTTGCTAATGTACCCGATAGGATCGGAACCCACAGCTCTTTTAATGATGCTTTCTTCGGTATTGGCACTGAGGAAAAGTACCGGAATGTCAAATTCTTGTTTGATAATCTCAGCAGCCCTTATGCCATCAAACTCTCCGGGTAAGTTAATATCCATAATAACCACATCGGGCTGTGTTTTTTTTGTCATATCAATAGCTTCTGGGCCCGACTGAGCAACCCCTGCTATATTGTATCCAAGTCTACGCAGCCCTATATTAAGAAGTTTCGCGGATGTAGGGTCATCCTCAACAATTAAAATGTTCATCTCCATGTTGTGCGGTTTTTTTTTGACAAACTTAATAAGGATTCAGCTAAAAGCCGACCTCCATGGGTTTTGGGGTGGATATTTTCAATTTGGGTTGCTTTTCCATAAATTGAAAACTAAAATACTTATTAAAATTTCTTAAAATGATTTTTTGTTTATCAATAATGAAACATTTTTTAATCTATACTGAATAACAATGATTTAAAATAAATTGAAATTTTAACATTATTTTTGATAAAAGAAAATTTAACATCAAAAAGATGGTATAAATTTGGTACACGCCAAAGAGTAAAATTTCAAACATGAAAAAACTTGCCACACTGGATTTTGGAAAAAAATATTTGATAGGGCTATGGTTTTTGGTATTTTTATTCCTGCAGCAAAAACCTCAGGCCCAAAATCAAACCTACCAATTTGCTGTGGCAGATTCACTCAATTTGAAGGCAATAGCCAGAGAAGTTGATTCTTTATTGGCAGAATATCTTGCAAAGCCCTCAATGGCCAGGCCTGTTACAGATACCGCTCTTTTGCGTCTACTTTTTACCCAGAAATTCGATAAAATCAATCAAGCAGATGCTTTTATAGATCTTTACAATCGCCAAATCGAATACCTCAAAGGAGACCTGGGACTCAGGTTAGGGGGCAACTACACCGAAAACTTCACAACAGGATTTATCAATGATGAAGACATAACTTATTTGCGGCGTGTTTATTTCGGGATCGAATGGGATCTGCTCAACAGTGGATGGTTTGCTAACCGCGCGAAGGTTAAAGCTCTTGAAAAACAGAGAGAAATTTCACAATTAAAATATGAACAGGAAAGTAAGCAAAATTCGTACTTGTATTTGTATGCTTACCTAACATATTTGTTTAAAAGAGAAAAGACAAATCTATTGCTTCGCCGGCAGGAAGTTGTGAATGAGCAGTTAAAAATAGCCCGGTTGATGTACCTCATGCGCATTTATCCATGGGAAAATCTGATTGACCTGGAAAGTAAAGCCAACGAAATTCGCGCTTTACTGGCTGACAATAAAGTATATTACAACCAGCGGCTGAAAGAAGATATGCCATCTTTTTTTATGGATGACGCTCTTTTGTACGATTTTTTGCCAGTATTTAGTATAGATCCTGAAAAGATGATTGAACACTTCAATCAATCGCATCGGGATGAGCAAATCAAACAACTGGAGCTTGAGCGGTACAAAAATGAGTACTGGAAGTGGAATGATTACGTTTTAAGGCCTTTTTTCCGGTACAACATTCTTCAGCCGGATGCTTACAGCATTAAAAATTATGCCTCAGTTGGACTCTCAGCCAGCCTACCCATAAAATTTAAAAGCCGCTCTCAAAGCGAGGTGGAAGCAAGATTAAAAATTGTTGAAAACGAACAAGATATCAACCATTTTGGAAGCGGAAACGAATTACTCAATCACTATTATGAGTTTCAGTTCAAAAAAATGCAATATACTTCATTCTATTTCAAAAAGTTGAAAATAGAAGAAAGGCTCAGAAAAGAAATGGTAATGCGCGATTTCAATGATGAAGGGTTCAGCCCCTTACGCGTATTGCAGATTTTAGAAGAGAAACTGGCAGTAGAATCAGAATTATTGGATATTAAAAAAGACATGTATTTGAAGCTCCTGAAAATTTTCACCTATCTTGACGTGGATAATCCGAATGTGTTTATTACGGTAATGGATCCCAACGAAATGGGAATGCGCTACGATGGTTACAGATATCTTTATATTTGGTCAGACGACTTCAGCAAAATGACCAATGATCACATTCTGGCATTCCTTCATAACAACGAAATCAAAGAGGTGATTATATCCCCGGGGCAATCCAACATTTCCAAGTTCAAAGATTTTGTTTTTAAAGCACAAAACGAAGGGATTAAAACGCATTTACTGGTAGGCGAGAATCGTCTGTTAGAGCGGGGACCTACTGCATTGAATGAATGGCTCAATCGATTTGCCGACGTCAATTTTAGAGGCATTCATCTCGATATTGAACCTCATACTTTGAAGGATTTTCGTAGCAACAGGCAACAATACATGCAACAATATATTGCACTTCTGACAGAGGCCCGAACATTTTGCAACAGTCGGGGTATCATGCTGAGTGTTTCAATACCCATGCATTACCAGGATGATGAACTCAACGAAATATATTCTAAGGCGGATAAAGTTTTTGTAATGGCATATGAAAAACCTGACATTGACTTTATTGTTCGCAAAATAGCGGAGGAAATTCAAGCAGGGCGCGATAAGACTGTTATTGCCCTCTCGCCCAACGATTTTGCTGATAGGCTGTCTCTCGAATCCTTTATTTCAAAATTGCTCGGAGTAGCTATGTCATCCGAAATTGCGTTGCACGATTTGCGTCGTCTTATTCAGATTGACGAGCGTTCGGTTTATAAAGTAAAATAAACAATTAACGATATTGACACATGAAACAGTTTAAATTTCAAAATAAGGCCAGCATCATCAGAGGCATTAAAGAAGATAAGCCCAAGAAAAAGACCAATTGGGACCGTATAATTTATTTGTTGATCTTTGTAGGGCTATTCTTAAGCTTTATTTTTTATGTCATCCAGCGTAATATTTCTGCAACGGCAAATGGTGAAGTGATAACGAATCGTTTTGACGTGAAAGAAGCGGTTGATATGAAAATTTTGCAGTATTTTGTTCAGGTGGGTGATACGGTGAAAGTTGGAGATACCTTATTTAAATTTCGTACCGATTTTAGAGATGAGAATGACTTAAATGCCAGTATCAGTGTCAGCACCCCTGCACGAAGTAACGATTGGCTTATTCGTGAAATTGCATTAACCCGACGTAATATACAGCTAAACAATATTGAGATTAACGATCTTAAGACACGCATCGTAAAAACTGAGCAAGAAATAGAAAGGCTTAAGCTCGAAGTTTATCTCGATGTTTATACCCCTGCCGTGCTCAAACAGCAAAAAATGTTGTTATCTGATTATAAAGTTGCACTTGATAAAAAGAATCAGGAGCAATCGCAATTATATATTTACCTGCGTCAACTGGAGGCATTGCTCGCACAGCAGCAGCAACAAACCGCGCAAGCTACGGTAGTTGGAAATGGTGGTGGGGGCATCGAGTCGCTCGACCGTTATTATCTTTCTCCTGTTGACGGCATAATTACTCAGATTAATACACCGGTCAATTCAATTACTTATAAAAAGGATGTGGTTCTCTATATTACCAGCTTCGATAAAATATATATCAAAACTTACATCCCTCAACACAATCTTCAGTATTTTAAACTGGGAGATGTAGTTCGTCTGCGTTTTTATGACGGAACTCCAGGCAAGGGTATAATCAAAGACCTTTATGTAAATACTGACCTTGTTCCCGATGAATTTCGTTCTATTCGAGGTGAAAAGGAAAGAACCGTTATAGCCGAGATTTATCCTGTTGATGAGAAAGAACGGCAACACTGGCTGCCGTACTATCAATTCTCTGTCAAAGTCATCCGCTATAAATTTTAAAAGATATACCTATTTACACCCCCAAAAAACCAAGCAATGGCTGGACCCAACATAATGAAACTACCAAACAGTTACAACCGTGAAGTAGTATATATTTCTCAGTATCAAGATATTGATATTAGACAATTGGCCCTTTATGATGGAGTTATTTTAGACTATATGGATCAACAGGGATGCATTAATTTACTCAAGCAGTGCAGATCTTCCTTTATTGGAACATTGTATTTGCTCCCTGTTTTCATTTATTCTATCGACAAAACCATTGATCACATTGCTGAATCTTTATCTGATGGTGTGGTATCTTCATTGCAGGTTGAGGGGGTGATTGGAAAAATTGATAAAATAAGAAATCGTCAGGTGAACCTGGCTGCCATCGATTCTGTATCTCCCGATATCAGAATTATGACGAAAGTTTTAAGGTTTCTTTATACTCGAGAAACTCGGCTGAGCCCTGTTGTTCATCCTCATTCTAACATCGGCTATTTTTATCCCATTCTCTCTGAACACTATAAGAATGGGGATATGCCCGAATTATTTAAATTATTAGATGAGGGTGTACAAAAGGAATATTTGAAGCCCCGTTTTATTGATCGGCTTCACCTTTGCAGCAACTGCTATTCAGGTTTTATTAATTTCAGAGAGACCTGTCCCAAGTGTAATTCTGCCGATTTAGTAACGGAAAACCTTATCCATCATTTTGTGTGTGCTTATGTCGGTCCCGAACATGATTTTCACTCGGGCGATTACCTGGTTTGTCCTAAGTGCAACCGAATGCTTCGTCATATAGGCGTAGATTATGATAAACCCAGTATAATATATAATTGCCGAAACTGCTCACATATTTTCCAGGAACCTGTAATGGAAGCTTTCTGCTTTAACTGTCAGAAAAAAAATCCTGTTGAGGCCTTGATAGACAAGCAAATATATAGTTTTGAGCTTACACCCATAGGCGAAGAAACTGCCATCAATGGATTTGGCAGAGAAATTAGAGAAGATATTGATCTACCCGGTTTCATTACCTTCACTACTTTCAATATATTTTTAAAATATGAAATTGAAAGAGCAAAAAATACCGGTCGGGTCTCATCTGCGGGTAGCCTTATTCTCTCTTTAAGCGACGAAGATCGCAGCAGAATGGGGCAGGGATATCGCAAATTGGTAACAGAAATTGCAGAATTTATTAAAAATGCAACCTTTTCCACCGATATATTATCAGTGGTCAACAACAACACTTATATGATTATTTCACCCGATAGTGAACCTGCCCGACTGCAAAGCTTATTAGAAAACATTAAGCAATCTGTTAATAAGCTTTTGTTAAGCAATCTGGCAGGTTATAATTTTGATTTTGTTGTGAAAGTTGTTACGATAAGTTCCGACAAAAACCACAATGATTTGATAAACCAATTGATCACGCCTTAATATCCCTCGCCTATGCTTTATACTTTCTGGGAAAACTTTTTTTACTACATTGAGCATGAGGGATTTATTCGAATAATAAATCTATTCTGGTACTATTTTTACATTGAGGCTCCCCGATTTTTACTTTTTGATCTCGTTATCCTTGGGGTTGTAATTTTTACCTCAAATCGCAAAAAAAAGGAATATGAGAGGGCGCGCTATGAATTGCTTGCCGAGAATCCCCTTGTGAGTGTTATAGTTCCTGGGAAAAACGAAGGGAAACATATTTATAAATTGGTTAAGGGCTTGCGGGAACAAACCTACACGCATCTCGAATTTATCATTGTTGACGATGGTTCTGATGATGACACCTACATTATTTGCAGAAATTTGAAAGAAAACGGCATGATCGACATGTATTTGCGCAATGAAGAAAGGGGAGGAAAGGCCAGTGCAGCCAATCTCGCCCTTCGCTATGCCAGAGGAAAGTTCATTGTGCATGTTGATGCCGACACTTCTTTTGACCGCGATGCGATTGAACGACTTTTAATTCCATTTTATCTCGAAGACCATGTAGGTGGTGTTGGAGGAAACGTAAAAGTCAGAAACCCTGAAGATTCCATTGTTGCCAGTCTTCAAGCCATAGAATACTTACAGACCATTTCTGTGGGGCGTATGGTTACTTCGTATCTGGGTATCTATAAAATTATTTCTGGCGCATTTGGGGCATTCAGAAAAGATGTACTTGATCGACTCGGGGGTTGGGATATTGGGCCTGGATTGGATGGTGATATTACGGTAAAAATGCGAAAATTGGGCTATAAAATTCGATTCGAACCCAAAGCCGTAAGTCTTACCAATGTACCCACAACCCTTAAAGCTTTGTCAAACCAGCGCCTTCGTTGGTCAAAGTCTTTGATTCGCTTTCGTATGCGCAAACATGTGGATGTTTTTAAGCCTCAAGCTAATTTTAATTTTTCCAATTTTTTTGCTCTTTTCGATAATATCTTTTACAACTTTATCCTCGATATGACGTGGTGGTTTTATGTTGTTTATCTGGTAATAAATAACATTGATTTTCTGATGTTTATAATACCAATGAAATTTTTGATCTATACAACTGCGGGATACATACAGTTCGCAGTGACTTTGACATTATCGGAGCGAAGAAATCAAGAATGGAAACTCTTTTTGTATGTTCCTTTGATGATGTTGTATAATGGATATTACATGCGAGTAATACGCACCATGGCATACTTTAAGGAAATATTCTGGCGTTCGTCGTATTACGATGCATGGAATCCTGAAAAGACATCGAGGAAA
>CALJNV010000012.1 GCA_937981455.1 uncultured Bacteroidales bacterium
ATCTACTTGCCAGCAGGGTGTGGCAGAGATTATGCTATGCCTGCGGTCGGTTTTCTACCATTATATGATAACTGGATACTATTTTAGGCAGAAAACATCAGAGAGCACTAGGTTTTCTGCAAGGCGTCTGGATAATCAGCCTGATAACCAAATCTGTGCCTCCAATGTAGATATTTTCCAAACGATAAGCTATGCCGTGATTGAATTTGTTGCCATTGCGCACATTTTCAGCTATTTATTTTTCAGATGAATTAGATATGTTTTTGTTTAAATAATTAGGATGCATCGACAGGATAACCAATCAGAATCACAAACTAAAACAAATAATAATAGACACAACAAAGATAAATTTTTTGCAATAGTATGAAAAGGGTGTTGAAAATCATATATTTAATAAATTTAAAAAGCATTATTAATACAAGTGATGCAGTCAAAAAAAGGTTTTTTTTATCTGTTTGTGTAACTCTACTGCGTTTTCGACGTCTCAATGACATCTAAACTTTCAAAAGCAATAAACCTATCGATGAGAACAAAGCGATTATGGGGTATACTTTTTGTTTTACTACAATTTACTAATTCATACGCATTGTTAGCCTGGCAGCCTGATACAGTGCGGGTTTGCCGGGCTTTATTTTTTTCAAAGGCCCAAATTCGTGTCGACGGGCAGGATGATGAGAGGGAATGGCAGCAGGTGGACGAATGCGGAGAGTTTGTTCAACAGAAGCCCTATCAGCAAAAACCTCCCTCGTGTCAAACGGGTTATAAAGTAATATACGACAGGGAATATTTATATTTTTTTATTCGAGCCTACGACTCATTGCCTCAAAAAATCGTAAGGCGGATGGGAAGACGCGATGATATTTCGGGCGATTGGGTGGGTTTGATGATAGATTCTTACAATGACGGACTCACTGCTTTTTTCTTTGCCGTAAATGCGGCGGGGGTAAAGATGGATGGTTTGCAGTCGGATAACAGTGGGGAAGGCGATCCCGATTTTACCTGGGATGCTATTTGGGATGTGAAGGTAAAGAAAAATTCATCCGGATGGGCAGCCGAAATACGTATCCCTCTTTCGCAGTTGCGTTTTGACTCTAAGAGTATTGAAAAAGGATGGGGTTTGAACGTATTTCGTAATATTCACCGGAACGACGAATTTTCGATGTGGCAATTTATAGCGCGGGATGCGCCTGGCTGGGTAAGGTTTTTCGGACGACTAGAAGGTCTGGAGCATCTTCAATCTCTGCCTCAGGTAGAGATTATGCCTTATACGGCGCTGAAGGCCGAATCATATCAGAAAGAGGCGGCAAACCCGTATAGAACCGGTCGCGACTATCATTTAAATGTGGGTGTGGATGGGAAAATAAGTTTGAGCTCAAACTTAATACTTGATTACACTGTCAATCCTGATTTTGGTCAGGTAGAGGCAGACCCCTCGGTGGTCAACCTAACTTCTTTTGAAACTTATTTTGAGGAGAAAAGGCCCTTTTTTATCGAGGGTCGAAATATATTGGATTATAGAATAACTCCAGGAGATGGGGATATGTCGGGCGACAATTTGTTTTACAGCCGTCGCATCGGTCGCAAGCCCCGCTATTACCCTGGGGGCGATTATGTAAAAATGCCGGAAGCCACTCCTATTCTCACCGCGTTGAAACTTACCGGTAAGTCGGCCAAAGGGTGGTCGGTAGGGGTATTGGAAAGTATGACCGGACAAGCCTATGCCCGCGTTTCGGACGGAATAAATGAAGAGAAGGTTTTATCTGAGCCTTTTACCAATTATTTTGTGGCGCGGGTACAAAAAGATCTTCGGCAGGGGGCTACCCAGATCGGAGGTATTTTAACCAACACCTTTCGTGATCTCTCGGCCGGCAATCCCTCTTTGCTGCCCGAAACAGCTACCACCGGAGCTTTCGATTTTTCGCATGCCTGGCACAACCGTACCTGGTATGTCAATGCTAAAGGAATGTTTAGTCATGTAACGGGGACGAGCGAAGCCATTGCCAAATTGCAGCAAAACTCCGTGCATAATTTTCAGCGCCCCGATGCCACCTATCTCAGACTCGACACCTCACTAACCCGTCTTTCGGGGCATGGAGGTATCATTAATTTCGGACGGGGAGGCAATAGCCACTGGAGCTTTAACTCCTTTGTATCGTGGCGATCGCCCAGATTGGAACTCAACGACGTAGGTTATCTGCGCGTGGCCGACAACATCAGCCAGTTGGTGTGGGTGGGCTATCGCTTTTGGGACCCTGTGTTTATGTTCCGCAATTTTGGTCTCAATCTCAACCAGTGGTCGGGTTGGGATTTTGGTGGGCACAATAAGTTTAACGGGGGAAATCTCAACGGATGGGCCGAGTTTAAAAACTTCTGGAATTTTGGGCTAGGTGTCAACCTCAATGGACCGGGTCGCGACAATTATATGCTGCGTGGTGGGCCTTCGGTAAAAACCGCCGGCGGCTACTCCCTTTGGGCGAATATCAATACCGACACACGCAAAAATTGGCGTATCAGCCTTTCTTCCAATCTCTACAAGTCTCAGGATGGGATCAGCAGTTTTCGCCAGGTGAGGCTGGGTTTTCGCTACCAGCCCATACCGGCTGTAAGCTTCGGCATCTTACCACGCTACTCCGTAGATAAAGAAAACCTTCAGTATATAACCACTCTCGATTACACGTCCGATCGCAGGTATATTCTCGGCTATATACATCAGCAGACAGCAGCCATGGAATTTCGTTTTAATTTAAATATTACCCCCGACATGACCCTCCAATACTACGGTCAGCCGTTTTTTTCAACCGGTAAATACAGCCATTTCAAGCGGATCACGCATCCACTAGCTGAGAAATACGAAGACCGTTTTGCGGAATTCGACAACACGCAGCTTAGTCTTTGGGGCGATGAATACCGCGTGGATGAAGACCTTGACGGGCAGGTGGACTATACCTTTTCGCAGCCGGATTTCAAAGCGCTGTATTTCCTGTCGAACCTTGTGTTTCGCTGGGAATTTGTGCCTGGCTCTACTCTCTACCTCGTATGGTCGCAAAACCGTTCTGACTATAGGGCCGATGGCCATTTTTCCCTGAGCGACGACGTGGAATCCTTGTTCGATATATATCCCTACAACATTTTCATGTTAAAGGTGAGCTATCGCATTCAGTACCAGCATTTAAAGAGGGTGATGGAGGCGATATGATTAAAATAGGAAAAGGCTGGCGGGAGGTTTTCCTTAAATCTATAATACTTTAGAATGTAAATTTAATGAATTTTCTCTTTCTGGTATCATGGACAAGGGCCCAAATATTACCTTTACTGTCTTTTATGATTTTTGGTATCATGTCATTGTTTGAGTCTATATAGGATAATCTTTTAAATTTATTGTTTTTATAATTAAATTCACCTAAAACTATTTTGTTGAATCCTTGAATGGCAAAATATATGTTGTTTCTATCTATCAAAATATCTTCTATTTTGATTTGAAATACTTTACTTAAAGTTTCTAATGAATAATGGTTTGTTCTAAATGGAGGGAGGTGCAATTGAAACAAATTTATATTCCTTAATAGTGTGTCGTTCGTGAAAATTTGTATCTTTCCACTGTAACCATCAGAAATTAAATATGTATTATGGTTAATTTCTCTGTAAATTCGGTTGCAAAACATATAACCGCATTTTAAAAACTTATAAATTGTATCAAGTTGTCCTATAAAGTGCTTGTTTTTAAAATCTTGACTAAGTTCCATAAATAAAGGTGCATCTCTGTAGAATTCATCTTTTTCAGGGTCCATATCAGGTGGGTAATTATGAGGTATAGAGCCTCCAACCGATAAATATGTGTTTCTCTCTGCATTTAAAATATAATTTCCATTAGATTTAATATAAATTTTTCTATGGCTTACACTAATGCTATTTTCTGGACTTAGCTCCGCTACTTTGTTCGTATCAACTAAGGGTTGAACCTTTATTAAATTTCCTGAAGGGAATGATTTAATGACCAGTACGGGAAAGTTGAAATAATTAATAGCTGTATCAAAGGTCACTTTCGGAAGACTTGTTGGTATGTTTAGTAAACCATTATAGATAAAAGGATTAAAATACATTGTACGAGTGATGTTAAAACTAATTAATATATTTCTTATCTGGTCTGGTATATTTTTGTCCCAAAAATAATATTTTTCCAATTCAGTTGGCTTAATACAATTAACAACATTTAAATTGTGCTTTTCTGGCTTAAGTATATAAATAAAGTAAGTGAAATTATCTGTTCCATATATCAAAGAATCGTACATATTGAAATTTTCTAAAAAACCTATACTGTTTAAAGTATCCAGATAGAATTCTTCTTTTTGAGCATATTTAGCTTTGCTTATTAAATTGCTAAATTCTATTCTGTTAATACTATCCAAGTTATTTAATTCCTGTGATGGCAAATTTATGTTTGCTTTTGCTGGTTTTATGATGTCACAATCTACATTATTATTGCTATTTAATTGTGATACTATATAATCAGCGAAATTTTGATTCAATTCTGCACCTAAA
>CALJNV010000013.1 GCA_937981455.1 uncultured Bacteroidales bacterium
TTTCCATCACAACATTTATCCCCTGAACGATACTACCATTCATCGCTAATCCCCCTGTTTTCATATTAGCAATGCGGGTGTTGGCAATATAGAGTTGAGGTTGGCTGGCATCTTCTGGAAATTCAACCTGAAGGCCTAGATTGCCATTTTGAATGATAGCATGATTGATAAAATTCTCCTTGCTTCCCTGGCTCAACCAGATACCGTTCCATTGGCCAGGTAAATTTTTGTAAAATTCATCAAGCCGGTCATTTCGAAAAATTACTTCTCGGCCTGCTTCCCCTAAAACCTTTAAAGTTCCCCCTTTGTGTACAAGTAAAAGTGCGTCTTTATGAAAGTATACTTCGGTTCCGGCCTCAATGGTCAAAGTTGAAGCTGAATCGACAACAGCCCAACCGTAAATTACATGAGGCTTTTCAGAAGTCCATGGCTTGGAACAATCGAGAATAGAGTAGGGAGGTATGCCTTTTTGAAAAATATTGGGTGTATGAAATATAGCATTTCGACCCCAGGCTAGCAGTTTTACATGCTGAAAATTTCCGTTGGTTTCAAATACTACACTATCTCTTACTTCAAAAGGATTGCTTTGATCGTTAGGGTCAATTCGCAAGCGTATAAATACAAAAATACTGTCACCGGCCTCTAAATCAACGTCTTTAAATGAGGTACCCTGTTGGCCATCTAGATTTATTATGAAAGGGCTCAAACTTCCTCCTGCAAGTTGAATATTGCTGATTCTTAATTTTTTAGAATTTTTATTATAAACCCTAAATTCACGAGTAATAGACCCCACTGTAGTAAAAACCGTATCAAACCTTACAGTATCTGTACTGAAAGTAAGTTGCAGATCTGGGTCGGGCGAGGGATTATCTTTTTTACAACCTGCCGCAAAAATCCCCGAAGCAAGCGCAGCCACTACTAAAAAAGCCACGATTTCAGTTTTTGCACCACTAATACAAGAAGAAAGCATCTTTTTATTTATAAAACGCGCAAAATTAACAATCATTGCTAATGAGAGCGCATGATGTAATGGATTGGAGTCATAAGTGAAATGTATAAAATTTTATTAAAGAACTGGGAACAAATGTATTATATGACAATTTAGTTATTGAAAGCATTATTATGTTAAAGCATATTCTTTTCCTTGTTCAAAATCAAAAAAATAAGTAATTTTGCAAGCTCTTTTTCCGGAGAGAGCGCGATGAAAAAAAAGATGTTAAACCCGGTTTATCATTCAGGCGGTCCGGAGGTCAGAAAGATAAGCCCCAAAGCAAATTAAATGTCAGAATTTGAAGCCAATGCCAATAATGGCATTGAAAGTCCAGGCCCTCAGGTAGAAGAAACTTTGAACCAGACCGTATCAGTTGAAGAAACTTCAATGGAAATGCCTGAAGAGGTAAAACCCAAAGGAAAAAGCAAGAACAAGCCAGAGCCTCCCCAGGATTTTGATTGGTCGGATACAGGCAAAAAAGCTTATTACAAAAAAGAAGATTTGGAAAAGCTCCAAGATCTTTACGTAAAAACTTTCAGCTCTATAGCTGAAAAGGAGGTAGTGGAAGGCACCGTAGTATCAATCAACCCACGCGAAGTAGTTGTAAACATTGGTTTCAAGAGCGATGCTGTAATTCCCGCTGCCGAGTTTAAGTACAACCCCGACCTAAAAGTAGGCGACAAGGTAGAAGTGTATGTAGAAAGCCAGGAAGACCGTACCGGTCAACTGATTCTTTCGCATAAGAAAGCTCGACTGTTGCGTGCCTGGGAAAGAGTTAATGAAGCATACGACAATCAGGAAATTATCAAAGGATACGTGAAGAGCCGCACAAAGGGTGGCTTAATCGTTGATGTTTTTGGTATTGAGGCCTTCTTGCCTGGTTCACAAATCGATGTTAAGCCCATTCGCGACTACGATGCTTTCGTTGATAAAGTGATGGAGTTTAAAGTGGTGAAAATCAATCAGGAATATAAGAATGTGGTGGTTTCTCACAAAGCCCTTATCGAAGATGAACTCGAAGCGCAGAAAGCCGAAATCATTGCCAAGCTCGAAAAAGGACAAATTCTTGAAGGTACGGTTAAAAATATCACCTCCTATGGTGTTTTCATTGACCTGGGCGGCGTAGATGGCCTTATCCATATCACCGACCTGTCATGGGGCCGCATCAATCACCCCGAAGAAGTGGTTCAGCTTGACCAGAAACTGCAGGTGGTTATTCTCGATTTTGATGACAGCAAAAAACGTATTGCACTAGGTCTCAAACAGCTTACGCCTCATCCCTGGGATTCACTCGACCCTGACTTGAAGGTAGGGGATAAAGTAAAAGGTAAAGTGGTTGTATTGGCCGACTATGGTGCCTTTGTTGAAATTGCACCTGGAGTAGAAGGTTTAATACACGTTTCAGAAATGTCGTGGTCGCAACATTTACGTACAGCGCAGGACTTCCTCAAGGTAGGCGATGAAATTGAGGCCGTGATCCTAACGCTGGACCGCGAACAGCGCAAAATGTCGTTGGGCATTAAGCAGCTCATACCCGACCCCTGGAACAATATTAAAGAAAAGTACCCCATCGGGTCCCGTCATACCGCCACCGTACGAAACTTCACCAATTTCGGCATCTTTGTTGAACTCGAAGAAGGCGTTGATGGCCTTATACATATTTCTGACCTTTCATGGAGCAAAAAAATCAAGCACCCTGCTGAATTTACCAAAATCGGCGAAAAAATCGATGTCGTTGTGCTCGATGTAGATGTGGAATCACGCAGATTAAGTCTGGGCCACAAACAGCTTGAGGAAAATCCCTGGGATGTTTTTGAAAGCATCTTCACCTTAGGCTCTATCCACAAAGGAACAATTACTGGCAGGCAAGACAAAGGCTATGTTGTAGCCCTGCCCTATGGTGTTGAAGCATACTGCCCGGCACGCCAGGCGGTGAAAGAAAACGGTGAAGAAGCAAAAATTGATGAAACCCTTGACTTCAAAATAGTTGAATTCTCCAAAGAAAACCGCAAAATTGTGGTTTCCCACACAAGAATTCACCAGGACCTCAAAGAAGCTGAAAAAGCCAAGGAAAATGAAAAAGCTAAAGCTGAGAAAGAATCCACGAAAAATTCGATGAAGAAAATCAAGGACAATATCGAGAAGACCACCCTGGGCGACCTCGAAGTGTTAGCTGCCTTGAAAGAGGAAATGCTTGAAGAAGAAAAAGCTCGTCTCGAAGCCAGAGCTAAAAAAGCAAAATCCTCATCAAAAACAGAAAAACCTGAAACTTCAGAAAATTCTTCTGAAGAAAAAGCTGAAGAATAAACTCTTTTGTGCTCTGGTGGAATATCAGAAACCGGGCTGGAATCTCAGCCCGGTTTTTTATAAATATCAACAAGAAAAATCATGGCTTTCGAAATCATATTTTTAGGTACAGGGGCGGCAACTCCCACGCTTTCCCGAGGCTTAAGCGCGGCTGTAGTCAATATCAATGAAACACTTTGCTTGTTTGATTGTGGCGAGGCCACTCAAATGCAAATGCTGCGTTTTGGCGTCAAAAAAGATAGAATCCGCCATGTCTTTATTTCCCATTTGCATGGTGATCATTATTTTGGGCTCATAGGTTTACTTTTCACCTATCACCTGCACCATCGAAGCAACGAGCTCCATGTTTGGGGTCCCTCTCTTTTAAAAGAAATCCTTGAAATTCAAATCAAAACTTCGGTACCTAATCTTTGTTATCCTTTAATCTTCCATGACATTGAATCATTGCCTGATGGAACAATATGTTCAGAAAAATCTTTCACCGTCACCAAATTCCCCCTTAAACATCGCCTGCCAACGTATGGATATTTAATTCGAGAAACTGGGCGATGCGGAAACATCAAAAAAGAATTTATTAAGCAATACGCCCTTGACCATGAAACCATAAAACAAATTAAGGAAGGTGCAGATTTTATTACGCCGGAGGGTAAAACCATTCCTCATGAAGAAATCGTTATACCTACCAGGCAGCACTCATTTGCCTGGTGTAGTGATACCGCTTATTTTCCTCCCTTAATCGAATTTATTTCAGATGCAGATGTTCTTTACCACGATGCCACTTTTATGAAAGATCTGCAGGGATTAGCTGACGAGAAAGGACACAGCACGACGATAGATGCAGCGCTCATTGCTTCTCAAGCCCGTGTACATCAGCTCATACTTGGGCATATCTCTCAGCGATATATGGATCTTGAGTCTTTTGTGAAAGAAGCAAAAAGTGTGTTTCAAAACGCTGAGATTGCATTTGATGGCATGAAAATTAAGCTTCGCAATTAAAATAACACCAAAACATTTGGTAGAATCGTAAAAAGCCTGTATCTTTGCACCACGAAAAGTCCTTTGGCTCCGTAGCTCAACTGAATAGAGCATCTGACTACGGATCAGAAGGTTGCAGGTTTGAATCCTGCCGGAGTCACACCAAAACCTGAGTTTTCACTCAGGTTTTTTTTTGCAAAATAGTATTTTGTTTCAGAATGAATTCTTGTTTACAAAAAATGTTCAATTGTAAGCCTATTGTAAAATTTTATAAATAACTGAATTAGAAGCATTTAATAATTCTGGCATAATTGTTTTTTCAAAGTTTTTGATTTAAAATATTATTGTTATGAAAACCCATTATTTTAAGAGCTTATATATGTTTTGGGCCATCGGAGCATTGGTAATTACCACCTCGTGCAGCAAAACAGAAATGCCTCATCCGACCGGTGTTAACAGCTTTGATGAATTAGTTGTTTCACCTTCATTTAATTGGGAATCCACTCGCGAAATCATTGTAACCCTATCGACAGAACTGCCTTCAGTGGGCACACTGGCCCGAATAACTCTATACGATGGTCATCCGCTCGAACATGGTAATATCCTAGCTACAGGTGCAGCTGGTAAAGGTTTTAATTATGAAACCCGCCTGCGAATTTCTGCCAATCTAAAAGAAATTTATGCCGAGTATCGCGATGGAAAAGGCCTCTATCAGGTGGTTTCTATTCCTATCACCGGAGAGCGAATAAATTTTGAATTCAAAGAAGCTACTCAGAAAAACACAAAAAGCAGTGCGGTTGAGGAACCAAGTTGCAATGAATGTCAACATTATGCTACGGGCGATACACCTATTACCATAAAAAATGGAGAAATTTGGTGTGTTGACAACTATTACGGCCAGGTAACTTTTGAATTTTGGAATGGAGGGGGAACCCTGAGAATTTGTGGAACATCGACCCTCGCCAATGTAACTTTAGGTAATATGTGTTTGCTCGAGGTTCTTAGTGGTGCTGCCCTCACAGCCACCAATATCCAAATGAACAGTTCCAGTACTTTTATCGCTTATACCTCAGCCACTGTCAATGTTATTGATGGTTTATATTTAAATACTGCCGGTACTACCCTTTACAACTACTCGAGCAATTTCAATGTATTAAATGGCAACTTCATCACCAATGGGGGCGTTTATAACTATGGTATCCTTAATGTATCAGGGAATTATCAGCTCAATGGCACAGGCGGATTCTTTTTTCTCGAAAATACAGGTAGGGTAAATATTGGAGGCGTATTTGAGTGTAATGGGCGTTTCAATAATAGTGGTGTCATAGAAAGCCAGGGGGGAATGGTGCTTAATGGCAATCTGAAGCAAAATTATTGCCAACTTATTAGCCATGGAAACTTTGACCTGAATGCAGGAACATTTCGAAATTACGGGGGATATGTAAAAGTGAATGGAAACATGAATATCAATGGGGGCACCCAACCTGAACTCTACAATCAATCGATGTGGTCTGTCAATAATTTGACGGTCAACAGTGGTATAGTGAAGGGTTTTGGAAGCCTCAATAGCATAAAAGTAGCCAATACCTCAACGTTTTGGGGAAGTAGTTATGCAACCGGAGCTATTGAATGGGCGGATAACGACGGGCAAGTAA
Source organism: uncultured Bacteroidales bacterium (assembly GCA_937981455.1). GTDB lineage: Bacteria > Bacteroidota > Bacteroidia > Bacteroidales > TTA-H9 > UBA2030. The sequence goes on from CALJNV010000013.1 coordinate 5,929, forward strand.
TAGGAAATCAAAATGCATTCCTGAATGGAGCTACCTTGGTAGACTGGAACCACATTACCAATTACATTCCCCAAAGTGCTTGCAACCCTGAAGGCATCGGCCAACCCTCAATCACCGATTCCGATGGCGATGGAATAGCAGATGAAATAGACGATTATCCAACGGATCCTTCAAGGGCTTTCAACAACTACTTTCCCAACCAAAATTCCTGGGGTAGCTTAGCTTTTGAAGATTTATGGCCCAATAAAGGAGATTACGACTTCAATGACCTGGTAACAAATTATCAGTTTAACCTGGTTACCAATGCACAGAACAGGGTGGTAGACATTAGGGCGAAATTTCATGTAAAAGCGGTGGGAGCAAGTTTTAAGAATGGATTCGGTATTCAGATTGATGGACTTGAACCACAGATGGTGGCAAATGCAAGTGGTGGAGTCCTAAATCGTAATTACATTCAACTTGCTAACAACGGATTGGAAGCCAATCAAGCCAAAACCGTTATCATTGCTTGGGACAATGTAGAAAATGTAATTCATAGAGCTGGTGGAAGCATGTTCAATACACTCCACAATGGCCTCACGGGCACTGCAGATACAGTAAGTTTACTAATTACACTTGCTATACCTCAAGATCAGGCCGTTGTGGGCACCCCACCATTCAATCCCTTTATTATTCGTCAAATGAATCGCGGACATGAAATACACCTGCCCGACCATATACCCACAAGTCTTATGGATCAGTCACTTTTTGGCACCGGTCAGGATGCCTCGAACCCATCAGAAGGGAAATACTTCAAAACATTGAACAACCATCCCTGGGGACTCAACATACCTGAGCCATTCGCCTGGCCCATCGAAAAAGTCGATATCATCCAGGCTCATCTCCACTTTACAGAGTGGGCCCAATCGAATGGCACAACATTTACCGACTGGTATCAAAATAAACCAGGCTACCGCGACGAATCAAAAATTTATTAATAGGATTAAAAGTTTATCTGAAGCTGCACAGCTTTTTTGTGCAGCTTTTTTATTTTTGAGAAATTAGATCCTCAAAATGTTTAATTATGAAAAAATTAGCTA
>CALJNV010000014.1 GCA_937981455.1 uncultured Bacteroidales bacterium
CATAAATTACCTATTTAAAATCTATTTCTTTTTCGAAAAATCTTCAAAAGTATAGAGGCCCTTGAGTGTTAATGCCATCCGCTTTTCGCCCACCATTATTTGAATGACATAATGACTGGTTTAGCACTTTTCGAGAGGCTATGATTCGCTATTGTCAGAAATATTTATATTCGCACCTGAACCCATTATTGTAAACCATGAGCTGGACACTTGCTGGTTTTATTGTTTATCTCATCGTGTTATTAATTGTCGGGCTTCTTACCTATCGAAAAAATGAAAATGTAGCCGATTATTTTTTGGCAGGTCGTAAACTCAACCCATGGATAGTAGCCTTTTCAGAAAGGGCATCGGGAGAGTCAGCTTGGCTTATTCTGGGATTGCCGGGCGCAGCTCTTGCTGCAGGATTTATGGAAATTTGGACCGCCCTCGGCTGTGTATTAGGGATAATCTTTTATTGGTACGCCATAGCCGGTCGGCTGAGGTTGCAATCGGAATCGCAAGGAGCTATTACCCTTCCCGAATTCTTTGCCCGTCGTTTCCCCGAAGGTGCCATCCCCATACGAATTCTCTCCACAACAATAATTATTTTCTTTTTCACCTTTTACCTTTCTGCCCAGTTTAATGGAGCCGGTAAGGTGCTTGAAGTTACTTTTGGAATCCCCAAATATTGGGGAATGCTAATTGGGGCTTCATGCATCATTTTTTACACTATGTTGGGCGGCTTTCTTGCTGTGGCCTGGACCGATTTTGTTCAGGGAGCCATTATGTTTTCTGCGCTGGTTATTTTGCCTTTAGCAGGATTGGTGGAAGTATTTGAAACGGAGAAATCGCTGAGTGTAGCTCTTGAACAAGCAGGCCCTGAATTTTGGGACCTCACCGGGGGTAAAACAGGATGGGCAGGTATTGCTGCTGTGATAAGTGGACTGAGCTGGGCTTTTGGCTATATGGGACAACCCCATCTCCTTACGCGTTTCATGAGCATTAAAGACCCAGGTAAAATTTCCATGAGCCGTCGAATAGCCTTTATTTGGGCAATTCCAGCCTTTACAGGTGCTCTTTTAATTGGATTAACAGGCCTAGCACTCTACGGTAAAAGTCCATTCAGCGATGTGGAACATATCATGCCTTTTATGGCCAATCAATTGCTTCCCTCATGGTTGACAGGAATATTGATATCAGGTGCCATAGCTGCCATGATGTCCACCGCCGATAGCCAATTATTGGTTACCTCTTCGGCTATAGCTGAGGACCTCTTTCACAGGGTTTTAGGCATACAATTTTCGTCGAAACAAATGTTACTATTTAGCAGACTGATTACTCTCAGCGTCGGTTTATTGGCATTCGTCCTTGCCATCACATCTTCAAAGCTGATATTCAATATGGTATCCTATGCATGGTCAGGTTTGGGTTCATCCTTTGGACCCGCACTTGTGTTACAGCTTTGGTGGAAGCGCACTACAGCATGGGGGGTAATAGCCGGTTTAATAACCGGCGCACTCGGCACAATTTTATGGACTGAAATTCCAGGCGCCAATGCTTTACTATCTGAGCGCTTCGTAACCTTTCTTCTGGCCTTTATAATAGTTTGGTTGGTTTCACTCCTTACCAGTTTCTCCAACAAAACGTCGTAGACAGTGTTATTGTAGTTGGCATAAAGCTTGATTGCAATTCATCAAACATTTCAAAAATTATGGGTGGAATTTATTTGATTTTCATTGTATTTGCTCTTATTAGCTGGGTCATCAGTGCAAGTTTGAAATCGAAGTTTGCACGTTATTCGCGCATGCGCATTGGTATGACCGGCCGCGATGTGGCAGTAAAAATGCTTCATGACCACGGGATTGATGATGTACGGGTAATCTCGGTTGAGGGAATGCTCACAGACCATTACAATCCTGTTGAAAAAACAGTAAACCTCAGCAGGGATGTTTATCATGGTGCCAATATTGCAGCCGCTGCAGTGGCTGCCCACGAATGCGGGCATGCGGTTCAGCATGCCCGGGCCTATGCCTGGCTCCAGATGCGATCGGCGCTGGTTCCTGTTGTAAGTTTCGCCTCGAAATGGGTTCAGTGGGTGTTGCTGGCGGGTATTCTCACTATTCAAGTCTTTCCTCAGCTCTTGCTCGCAGGCATCGTTTTGTTTGCTACCACTACTTTATTTAGCATTATCACTCTGCCGGTTGAAGTGGATGCCAGTCGGAGAGCACTGGCTTGGTTGCGTACAACTGGGGTCTCTAACGTTGAGACCCATGAAGCGGCTTACGATGCGCTTAAAACAGCTGCATATACCTATTTCGTAGCTGCGCTTGCTTCTTTAGCCACGCTGGTCTATTACATAATGATTTTTATGGGTGCTCGAAGCCGTGACTAATTTTTATGCATTGTATGCAATTTTCATGGGGCTTCTGCTTGATACAAGTGGAAGCCTTTTTTATCTTATACTGTGCCACAGCACAATAAAATATTTCTCTGATCCATTCAGTCTAAAGCATTATCTGAATTTTCGCAAATCCAATTCCGAATAAAGTCTTTTACCTGCAATAAAATAAGCCCAAACAATACTGCCCCTATAAAGAATAGCCTTATCATTAGGTTTGATGGTTTTTCGTTTTTTCAGTGTGCGTGTAAACTGTCTGAGAATACTCGCATGCGCTCGAAAAACAGCAAAGAAGTTGCGAAAACCTCCATCAGCTAAAAATTTCAGCGCCGCAGCCAAATCAAGGAAAAGGCGGGCACACAATACAATGGGCAATCGGTGTGTTGGGAGATTTTTAATGAGCATCAGACCATTGTTACGCATGTTGAGATAAGTCTTTCGCCACGATTGTTTGGGAAGGGTTCCTCCTCCAATATGATAAACACGACTTGAGGGTACCACCGCAATTTCATACCCCAGATGTTGAAAACGCCAGCAAAGATCTATCTCTTCCATGTGTGCAAAAAAATCGTTATCGAAGCCCCCAGCCTTTCGAAAGACTTCTTTTCTAACAAACATGCATGCCCCGCTGGCCCAAAAAACACGAATAGATGTGTCGTATTGTCCGCAATCTTCCTCTATCACTTGAAATACACGTCCCCGACAAAAAGGATATCCCCATTGATCTAAGAATCCTCCTGAAGCCCCTGCATATTCAAAATACTGGGGTTGATGCCAGGATAAAATCTTAGGTTGACAAGCAGCCACTTCGCTATGGATATCCATAAACTCCAGCAAAGGTTCAATCCATCCTGCAGTAACCTCTATGTCACTGTTTAGAAAAATATAATAATCGTTTTCTACTTCCTCGAGCCCCTTGTTGTAGCCACCCGCAAAACCTAAGTTACTTTCATTACGAATGATGCGAACTGTTGGAAAATGTTCGCGAAGGTAAGCTATACTGTCATCGCTCGAAAAATTATCAATGACAAAAATATCAGCTATGTGGGAACTATTACGAATAATTCCCGGCAAAAACTGCCTGAGAAATGCTCTACCGTTCCAATTGAGTATAACAACAGCTACCCGATGATGTGGCATGAGGGTTTTAATAGGTTTAACGATTAGGATTTGACAAAGGATTCCCTGCATCGATATCTTCTATGGGCCTGCGCCTCAACTCACTCTGCCACATGGGATTGTAGAGTTCTCCCTGCACATCGCTATGGAGCAAAACATATCCACCAGGTACCAGATGGGGATTATAAAAAACAAAAAATCGATTGCGCTGATTTTTAATTTGATAATAATGCCATATCTGGTAAGGGACACTACCTCCCACCCCACGGTTGATTTCATTGTCGGAAAGCGTAGATATCGCCCCCGCATCAAAAGGATTCTCATTGATAGCATCAGGCGGACCATATTGTAAGTAAACGCGGCCTCTATCCGTATCGTATCCTTTCAAGTAACGTGTTCCAAAAAGTGCCTGTACCTTTTTTACCTGCTCCATGTATCGCTGAAAAGCCGATTCCGGATCACTTTCCGAACGATTTTTCCAGAAACTATACACATAAGCTTGCATCACTTCGACGGGTGCATTTTTAAGCCCCAAATCAATGAAATTTTTTTCGTAATCAGCAGCTATGGGCCTGAACGACTTAATCACCTGTCGGAGACTGTCAGAATTTTTGATGCGCTGGGCAAAACCGCTTCCAGCCCCACTGGAGTCAAGGCTTAAAAAATCGGGAATAAAACCCGGATTGCTCCTTTGAAAAAAGATAGTATTGAGAGCCAACAGCTTATTTTCTCTATCACGAACTTCTACCGTAAGGTCATAATTTCCACTGGGCAAACGGGTAATGTCAAACTCGTTGAATTGAATGATAATGGGTTGAGCATCCATTCGCCGTATCTTCGAAAATTCAGGCAATTTATAGCCCGACTCATGATTGGCAATATAAATAAGCGATAAGAACTTTTGCCCCTGCCCTACCGCTTTATCAGTATTATAAATTTCAAAATATGCGATGAATTTATTGAGATCAGGCGAAAAAAAATTGCTCACGCGGGGCACTAAATCGTACCCATGTTTCGAAAGCATGTTTTCATCTATTGTTTTGCGATACGTTTCAACGAGCTGTATACCCGAAACGACAACTGTATCAGGATTGAAATATATTTCGAGAGGAACCTCACCCCTGAATACCTTTCCAGCGTTGTGAAGGTCGGTTATTTTGATTTCAAAGGTGTATTTACCAGCGGGTAGAGGGATCCGCTGTACATCAAGGAAATTGAAGTCGATTACAGAAGTATCGGCCACCTCAGGGCTTTTGAGTTCATATTTCCGGAAAGTCGAAATTTTCTCCTCTTGTCTAAAAATCATCAAAACCTCTATAGAAGCCTGAAAGAGATTATTTTCATTAAGAACATAATGCACGGTTTGGGCATTCACCGATAGATAGGTTTCCACGTAGGTTCCGGATGTTGGAGAATAGAAGGTTGAAAAATTAAGGTTTGCACTCAAGTTTTTTGCATGAGCCGGGAGAAAAAGAAGCAAAATGCCCAAAATGCTGAATAATGTATTCTTTTTCATGTGAAGAGATATTAGATTAGTAACGAACAGGATAAGCATTGAGTTTTTTGCAAAGGTGCGCTTACAAAGTTAGGTGAATTCTATGAGTTGAGTTATAAGGCAGGTAAGAAGCCTTGTCGTTCTGGAAAATTGTTGTACTTTTGCCCACGGAGAGATGGCAGAGTGGTCGATTGCGGCGGTCTTGAAAACCGTTGACCCGGGGAACCGGGTCCGGGGGTTCGAATCCCTCTCTCTCCGCACTCTTATTTAACACTCCAATTCCCCCTCAGGAGAGGTGGCAGAGTGGTCGAATGCGGCGGTCTCGAAAACCGTTGACCCGGGCAACTGGGTCCGGGGGTTCGAATCCCCCCCTCTCCGCACTGTTTAATCCTAATTTATCAAGGATTTTCTCACCCTATAGAGCTGAAATTTAATTTACAGTCGTTGAGGCTCCTCTCCCAAACCCTACGCCGAATTTTTACCTGTTTTGCGGCCCTGAGCTCAAAATCTTAGAAAGTCCCTCTCCTAAAATTTCTTGTTCAATGTTTTTTCCAAGACCCTTGAAATTGGTAAATACATCCAGCATTTTTGTCAAAATCAACTCCTTACCCTTAACTTTTATTCAATAAATTTTAATTTACATTGAAAACTCTCCTCGCAGCAACTTATTCAATTATCTAACTTTGCAACCCCTTAAAACCGACCATGCATTTTAACTATACCGTATTAGAACAACCTGTTTTTAAAAAACTATCATCAACTGCCGGGCAATACCAAGCAGAAATTTATTTGATAGGAGGATTTGTTCGAGATCTCATTTTAGGAACGCCCAGTAAAGATTTAGATATTTTGGTAGTGGGGGATGGAGTGGAGTTTGCTTACAATTTTGCAAAAAGCTTGCAAAAACCTACCAAGGTTAATGTTTATAAAAATTTTGGTACCGCCAGTTTACATTACCGCGATGAAGATTTTTGGGACATAGAATTTGTAGGAGCACGCAAAGAATCATATGCCATTCAATCGAGAAAGCCTTTTGTAGAACCAGGGACTTTAAAAGACGATCTGAACCGTCGCGATTTCACGATCAATGCCCTGGCTATTTCATTAAATCAAGAGAGCTTTGGCCATTTTATCGATGTATTTCATGGACTTGATGATTTGAAGAGAGGCATAGTTCGTACTCCCCTCAACCCAGATATCACTTTTAGTGATGATCCTCTAAGAATGATGCGAGCGATTCGCTTTGCTACCCACTTAGATTTTACCATTGAACCCCACACTTTTTCAGCTATTCGTCGAAATGCCCAACGCCTCTCCATAGTTTCCATCGAAAGAATAATGGACGAATTCAACAAGATACTCACCACTCAAATGCCTTCACGTGGGCTCAACTTGTTAAAGCAATCGGGGCTAATGGAAAAATTTTTTCCTGAATTTTTAGAATTAATCGGGGTGGAATACATTGATGGAAAAGGACACAAAGATAATTACAAACATACACTTGAAGTGCTCGACAACATCAGTCGAAAAACTGATTCCCTATGGCTTCGCTGGGCTGCTTTGCTTCATGATATTGCCAAACCAGCCACCCGCCGCTTCGATCCCGCTGCAGGGTGGACTTTCCATGGACACGAGATTCTCGGAGCCCGTATGGTCAAACAGCTATTCCGAAAATTTAAACTGCCCCTAAATGAAAAAATGGAATATGTGGCCGCACTGGTTCATTTACATCTGCGCCCTATAGCCCTTGTAGATGAAGAAGTTACCGATTCAGCCATACGCAGACTCCTGTTCGATGCCGGCGACTTAATCGACGACCTGATGCTGCTTTGCGAGGCCGACATCACCTCTAAAAATCCAGAAAAAGTGAGACGCTACCTGCGCAACTTTGAATACTTGAAACACCGTATGAAGGAAGTGGAAGAGCGCGATCGCATCCGCAATTTCCAACCTCCCATCAGTGGTGACCTGATCATGCAAGCTTTCAACATTCCCCCTTCTTATCCTGTAGGAGCTATCAAAAACAATATCAAAGAGGCAATACTCGATGGGAAAATTCACAATAATTATGACGAAGCTTTCATTCTTATGCTGGAAGAAGGAGATAGACTGGGTTTAAAACCTGTACCCAACATCCTTGAGGTTCAAGAAAAATTTCGGAAGAGCTGAGGCTCCGGGCTCATTTTTCTCTCCTACGAAAAGCAAGTATAAGATAAATGACAAACGGAATCATCATCAGCATCGAATAAACGATAATCAACACTATCCCTATTTTGCTGAATTTTCCGCGTGCACTTGCCACTATCTCATAGGTTATTATACCCAATAATAAAGTGATTAACAGGTTGGTCCAACGCATGAATCGAGTGGCCAGACTATATTGGTATATGGCATTTTGCGGAGTAATTTTTACCGGATAATTAAAAATATGGGGAAATTGATTGATGATAAAAATCCCTGAAGCTATCAAGGTAGCTATAAAGGGCATCAAAAATACATTCGCCTTTCCACCATATCTATTGGGTTGACCAGCTGCATCAAAATGTAGTGCAATACTATCAGGTAGGTGCATATATGCGAGGAAAGCTAGTGCCCAAATTCCCACAATCATCGCTAATACAAGGGCATCAAGCAGTAGGTCACCCCACTTTAATTCCGGCCGCATTCGTGGAGAATAGTGATTCATCTTTGCCATGCCAATGAATGAAACGCCAAAAATATCGATTTCTTTTTCAAAATAAAAACCGGGCTTTTTCAGCCCGGCGTAGAACTGTACAGAGGTTTTCATTCCTGGTAAATACTTCTAAACTTCTCCTTT
>CALJNV010000015.1 GCA_937981455.1 uncultured Bacteroidales bacterium
ATACGTTCTATGGCATAATGGGTTTTACCCGTATTGGTCGGCGCAAGGATAGCCTTGAGGATACCCGGGGTTTTGGGCGCAACAAAGTGATTGTCTTTGTCGTGCCTGTTCTGATTTCTGTGAGAATTGTTTTTTAGCGGACCTGCCATGACGCCCTAATGAAGGATTCGGTTCGGGGCAGCAATGGAAGTGAGGTGAATTATATTGCGTATCTGCAGTTTGATTGAAATATCAAAATATGCTATGTAGCGTCATGGAGATTGGGGCAATGGGGCACTTTTTCAAAGTTTTTTGAAGTTTCATGCACGAAGTGTGACTTGGGTTACAGGTGTGGTTTGAGAGAAAGGTAATCGGGAACTATGTCAGACGAATTTGAAAGTTCAGTCATAAGTCCAGCATTGCGAGATTTTTTCGAAAACCGAAAAGGTGAGTTAGCAAGAGTTTTAATCGCGTTTAAATCTAATTTGCAAATATCTGATCTTGTAGGTGATTTTGATCATGATGCTGTAATTGAATATGTCGAAAAAAGTAGTTTTTCAAGTCAAGTTGGTTTCTTGGATTGGCTTGGCGAAACCGATTATCACAGCGTTGCTAAGGCGGGTCAGACCTTTTTTGAAAATGAAGAAGATATAATTCCAATTCCTTTGGCGAATAGCTTGATTGTGACTGTTGATAATCAATTAGTAGATACTCTTGAACAAAGGGATGAGATAGCTTTTGTATCGTTGCTGTCTGGAATTACCCGTAGAGAGAAGGCAAATTTTTTTCCTCATACCGTTAGGCCTCTAAACGTCGAATTTGATTGCTTTAATTTGCCAAAAAAGGGGGCTTTTAATCATGTCGAATATCTGTTTGCTCATCGAGTATGGGCTGCCGGTTATACTGGTGAAGGCGTCGTCTGTGCAGTCATAGATGATGGTGTGGATTTTAACCATTCAAAACTCAAATCGAAAGCATTCTCGGAAATTCACACCGATGTTTCTGGCACTCATGGTACTTCATGTGCAAGTATTATTGCTGCTGGTTCGGTTAAAGATGAGTTTCCAATTGGTATTGCGCCTGACGCTAAAATTATTGATATCAAGGTGGACACTAGTTGGGCCTTAGAGGCGCTAATCGGTTTTTGTAAAGCAACAAGGATTAGCGAGGTTGATGTTATATCGATGTCTTTAGAATACTTCCCCATTCAAGCGGAAGCATTCCCATTTCGAATAAATGGCTCGATTTGCGAATATAATGATCCAAATCCCCGGTCATGGCGTCATGCCTGTTATGTCGCTGGATTAGCCAGAAAATTACACGTAGTTGCAGCTGGGAATATGGGGCAACTTTGCAATGACATTGCCAGGCCAGAGTTTAATGTACCAAATAACGTAGCTTTACCTGGGAGTTGTCCTTCTCCCTTGCAATCATTTGAAAACGATGAGGATTTATTGTCTTCTGCAATTACAATCGGAGCAACTGATTGCTTTAATAAGGCAGAAAATGAAATTGCTGATAAATTGAGATCAATAAGTAGCGTAGGACCAGTAGAATGGGATGACGAATGGCAGCTTATCAAACCTGATTTATGCGCTCCAGGTGACAAGATTGTAACGGCTTTATCAAGTTCCTACGACAATTATAAGTGTTTCAGTGATACATCGGCGGCAACCGCTGTTGTTGCAGGAGCATTGTGCCTTTTTGTTCAAGCCAGAAGGACGGCGGAAACCGCCACATTTAGAGATTCACCTTTGGTTTTTCAGGAAATTTTGGAGGAAGGATGCATCCCTATTTTCGCATCAGATACTCCACATAATTGTATTTATGGTGATAGTGTAGCCAATCAAAAGGTTAATGGATACGGGGCTGGCCGCTTAGATATATTTAAAGCTTACACATGTGGGAAAAATAAAGGTCTATGGATAGACGCAATCAAGCCTGAGGAGAGAAATAATGGCGCTTTTTGGATACCGAGTCTTTGACAGAATAATATACGACGCTTGCAATAATTGGAGAATAGATTTTAGAAAAACAAAAGATGGAACTAGAACTCATGTAAGTAAACATATTGGGTGCGCATTGAATATGGTGACAGATGCAAGTGGCCAAGTAACCGTGAAACGCAACTTTAAACCCGATGCTTTACGTAAGCTCGACGGTAGTAAGGGAGACAGCGCGTATCTCAAGAAGCTCACAGAGGAGATTAAACCGTTTTCTTTATTCAATCAAAACAATGCCTTAAATAGGGTTGAGAATTTCAAAAATGCTCTATTTGTTTTGTTTATGGTTCAAATTAGAGATCAATTAAGAGAGAAAGAAGAAAGTCTTCCTAAAAAGCTCAAAGAACTTAGGAAAGAGTTGAAGAGACTTGAAAAAAAGGAAGGCGACGGGACTATTTCTGATAGTGAAAAAGTTCAATTGAAAAACTATCGGAAAATAGATGAGTCTTTCGTTGTAGATCTTGACGACGTTTTGGAAGAAGAGAGGGCGTTAAGTATGAAAGTTCACGCAGGTACGGAAACAGAAAATGATTTAGATCGATTAGATGTGTTGCGGGAACAGATTCAGAAGCATAGGCCTAATAGATACAATTTTCTACTTAGCGAAGATTTGGAAGGCCTTAAGGTTGCACCGATTTCCTCTCAAGTTTCGCTAACAGTCTCAGAGCAAACTATTCATAACGGTGACCTATTTCCAGGATCAGGCGGACCTGCAGAGGTTGACACGCAGCCCTCCACATTGCCTCCCGGGAGCACTGATCCCGATCCATATCAAGGAATAATTTCATTCTTCAACGATTCTACTTATGCCCTTTATTGCGGATAAGGGAGATTTTTTGGAGTAAAATCACATTCCGTGTATTTAATTAGTTCCCGAGATGTTGGGCCCAGATTTGGGCCCATTTTTTTTTCGAATAATGCTGCGGCTTTATCCACAGCTTGACAAGCAGCGCGATCATTGCCGCGATACTTCTCAATTTGCGCAAATCCCAAGAGTGATTTGAATTCTGAACCTGTATAGCCGTCTTCTCTAGCTATGCGATAGCTTTTCGCGTAATCTTCATAAGCCTCGTCGACATCACCGAGCTTAAATTTTACGCGAGCCATAAAGTGCAGAGGTTCGGCAATTTCTCGCGTTTTCGAAATTAATATTCCGGTTTCATATTGCTTTTTATATGAAGCTAAAGCTCTACTTAAATAAAACACCTGTTTTGTTGGATCTTGCTCAGCATACTTCTCGTTGATTAAACCCATGACGTTGTAGGCTTTGGGCAAAAACTCATCGGCACCGATATTTTCGAGTTTTGATATAGCTGTAGAAACTCTAACTTCAGCTTCCTTTAGTTTTCCTGTTCTTTCATAAATGAAACCTAAATCGGTAAGCCATCGAATATAAAGTCGTTCATCCCCAAGGGCAATTAAACCAGGCTCAAGTGGGAGAAGCATTTTTTCTGCTGAGATAAAGTCCCCGGTTAGAATAACACTGAATGCCATGTCTAAATTCAGACGAATTGAATCGTATTCATCTAAGTTTTTTGAGGCCACCAACTTTTGATAAAGTTCCACTGCTTTGTCACTGTTGGCAAACAAATTATATGTTCGGATAAGCCATATCAGGGCGTTTTTATCAGTTTCGTCAATTTCCAAAAGGGTTTCATAAATTGCACGCGCTTTTTGTGGACGGTTATGGTAGCTGAGAGCTGCGATAATATGCAACGTATCCACATAGTCTTCACTTCCAAAATCTATCGCATCTAAACTTTCCTCAAGTCGCTCAATCGCGAGACTGATATGACCTTCTTCCAATAGTACTAAACTAGCCTGATGAGACGGGATGTCAGACCGGTGTAAATTCTCCAGGACATTCCGTATATATGGCTCCGATACTGAATTTTTCCCCGAAGACTCATCCTCAATCTTTTCAATAATAACCCTAACCCGCTCTTCCCAAGCGGCCTCCGCCCGTTGCCCCTGAAACTCCATGGCCCCATACATGACCACCCCGGCGAGTGCCGTGTATAAAAACGCCTTGGACTTAAAGATCTTCGGGATTTGGATATCAAAGCCGCCGCCGCTTTTTTCCGGGTCGATTTGGAAGGCGGTTATGGGGGCGGAGATGTTTTTGAGGGATAGGCCAGCGCGTTTATTGATTTTGAACGGGATATCCTTGCGGGTCAAATTCATAATATTACTTGACGCCAATATCGTGCCTGGTTCGGCCATTTCTTGCAGTCTTGCCGCCACGTTGACACCGTGACCCAATATATTGCCATCAGGGCGGTCGGTAACGTCGCCGACGTGAATACCGGCGCGGATGTCTGCGTCTATGGCATTGGGGGCGAGGTTGTTACGCGCTTTGACCTCTTTGGCGTAGTCTAGCGCTGCTTGCATGCCAGAGCGCGCGGAAGGAAACTCAGCGAGAAAGCCGTCGGCTATACGGCTGAAAACCCGGCCGCCATGGTTCTGGGTCGTGGTTTCAAACATTTTATAGAGCAGATCTGCGATGCGAATGGCTTCGGCCTCGTCCCGTTCGCTCATTCTGGAATAGCCGCATATATCGGCCACCAGAATAGTTGT
>CALJNV010000016.1 GCA_937981455.1 uncultured Bacteroidales bacterium
CAGTGGAAGGGCAAGTATTCCTATCTTTTCATATTTGCTGAAGTCCTGCCCCGGAAAAAGAGAAAAAAAGACCACATCAGGGTCGCAGGCTATCAGTTTTTCATCAAAAATTTGGTTTCCTACACCGATTTCTTCTATCAAGCCTTTTCGAATGCGTAGCTTAACCTGTGGATTGATAATATAAGCGGTATCTGTCACGCCTGATAAATGCTTTAGGCCATTGAAGCCTTGCAGATGGCTGAAAAGAGTGCTGGAGGTGGTGGCAATCGTACGAACAGGCTGATAAATTTTTTGATAACCCCGTGGTAGACTGTATTTTTCCTTACGATTTAAAACTATAAATCCTCCCCATATCTGAGTGCTATCCCATGGATTCATCACGAGTATAGCGCGATGACTGTCCACAAAACCAATCTTGAAAAGCTTTGCATATTTAGTGAAATACAAGCTATCAGATTGAAAAGAAACATCTGAGGCTGCATACTTTCTGGGGCCGCAAGAAACCAGTAAAATCAGCGACTGCAAAAGAATTGAGGGAAGAAATTTTTCAATCAAATAGGCCTTCATCTCTTTCAATGAGTAGAATGAAATGGTGATTAACCATAAAATATTTTTCTCCATCAATAACCACTTCTACGGCACCTTTTTGAATAAACACCACGAGGTCGCCAGGCTTGGCTTGCAGGGGGATATAAGATGGTTGTTCATCTTGTTTTTTCCAAAGTTCAGAATCAATTTCTCTAGGAAGAGGCACCGGATAACCAGGACCTGTTTTAATGACATATCCCGTTTGAATTTCCTCTTTTTCTGAATATCCCGGAGGCAAAACCAACCCTCCCCTAGTGGTTGTTTGAGCGGTTTTAGGCTTGATAAGCACCCTGTCGCCCACTACAATAATCTTCTTCAAACGTTCTGCATGCATCGGAAAAAAATTTGGACAAAATTACGGAAAACCCCCATGGCACATTAACAAGCTTTCAGTCCATCCCCAAGGTTTTATGTATTTTTGCAAAATCAAAGGCAATCCATCAAATGAGATTAAAATTTGTGCATACCCCAAAACCAAGAGGTTATAAATACCAGCCGGTATTTTACAATCCCGAAGAAGATAAAAAGGCAGAAGAAAGGCAGGCCACAGCGAACAACGACAACAAGTTTCGTTGGGAAATGGAATCACGCTGGAAAACCCATCGTCGCCAAAGCAGGGCCAACAACATACAGTTGATGATTTACCTGCTAATTATTCTCGGTTTATTGTACTTTATTTTCTTTGTGTGGTAATGACAGGTATTATTCACTTGCTGCCTGATGCTGTGGCCAACCAAATAGCTGCAGGAGAGGTTATTCAGCGACCTGCTTCAGCCGTCAAGGAACTTTTGGAAAATGCAATAGACGCCGGCGCAACCAACATCCAACTAATTATTCGCGATGCAGGGAAAACCCTAATACAAGTGGTGGATGACGGATGCGGCATGAGTGCTGTAGACGCCCGCCTATGTTTTGAACGACATGCTACCAGTAAAATACGTTCCGCCCAAGACCTTTTTGCCATTCGTACTTTGGGTTTTCGGGGTGAAGCCTTGGCCAGTATTGCTGCCATTGCCCAGGTGGAGCTCCGTACGCGCCGTCACGAAGATGAATTGGGCACTAGGGTTATTATCGAAGGATCTGAAGTAAAAGACCAGCAGCCGGTGCAATGTCAGGCAGGTTCTTCTTTTTCGATTAAAAACCTATTTTTCAATGTTCCTGCCCGCAGGGCCTTCTTGAAATCCGACCCTGTGGAAATGCGGCATATCATCGAAGAGTTTCAGCGGGTAGCCTTGGTTTATCCTCAAATACAGCTGAGTCTTCATAGCAATGGGAGAGTAATTTATAACCTTTTAAAAGGCAACTCGCGTCAACGAATCGTTCAATTGATGGGCAACCCCCTCAATCAGAAGATTATTCCAGTAGAGGAAAAAACCCAGCTGGTAAATATCAAAGGTTTTGTCTCAAAACCCGAACATTCACGCAAAATACGTGGAGAGCAATTTTTATTTGCCAATGGGCGTTATGTCAGAATTGCTTACTTTCAGCATGCTATAGAGGCTGCCTATGAAGGGCTTATTCCCCCAAACAACTATCCCTCCTACTTTATTTACTTAGAAGTTGACCCTGCTCGCATCGACGTGAATATTCACCCAACCAAAACGGAAGTTAAATTTATTGATGAGCAAACTATTTATGGTATCTTAAAAGCTGCTGTGCGCAAAGCCATTGGACAGGTAAGCCTGGCCAATCAGCTCGAATTCGACGTCATCCCCTCTTTTGACATACCTGAGCCCAAACCCGGGCAATCCATACGCTTACCAGAAATAAAAGTGAATCCCGATTACAATCCTTTTACTACTGATTATAACACTCGCAAGCTTTCCGACAGTCGCAACCAGGCTCAATGGGAACAACTTTACAAATCCAGCCAGCCTGTAAGTAAACCAGAAATTGAGAAGCCGACCCTTCCTCTATCTCTCTCAAGCGACGAATCTGACACCAAATCGGAAAAACCATTTATTCAGATAACCCTTAAATATATTCTCACCAGCGTTAAATCAGGTCTCATGATTATTGATATTGAAAAAGCCTGGGAAAGAATATATTACGATGAAATCATCCACGCCCTTGGCAAAAGGGGTATGCCCTCGCAGCAATTATTATTTCCTTATAACTTGCACTTTAGCGAAGCCGAGGCCGAATTGATAACCCAAATGAAACCTTTACTTACTCAAATGGGATTTACCATCGACAATTTGAGTTACAATACATTTGTTATACAAGGTATTCCTCAAGGAATGGCTGCAGCAGACATTCAGCATACCATCGAACACATTATTCATACTGTAATCAATCAGGGTGATGCGGAATTGGCTGATTTGCGACTTCCAGTCGCCAGGTCTCTTGCTACCCTATTGGCGGCCCGACAACTTCGGAATCTAAACCAAAGTGAAATGCGAAGTCTAACTGATAAACTTTTTAGTTCTTCTATGCCTTCTGTAAGCCCAACAGGGAAAAACATAGTGAGAATCCTAAACGAAGAGGAATTAGGCCAACTTTTCAAATATCATCTCAATGCTTAATTTTGCTTTAATACATTATACCAACGCATGACAAACGGATATTATAGGCCTTCAGGCTTTGGCGGTTTAACGCCAGTGGTTAAAAATCTCTTAATTATTAATGCACTTTTTTTCATTGGTAGTTTTTCCATTCTGCAATTTACCCGAGGACAGTTTGACCCCACTGAATGGTTAGCCCTCTATTACCCTGCTTCAGATAAATTTCGTACATGGCAAGTGGTAACCTATATGTTTATGCATGCCAACTTTGCTCATATCTTCTTCAATATGTTTGCGCTGTGGATGTTTGGTAATATCTTAGAACAGGTATGGGGGCCTAAACGTTTTCTGACCTATTATATCGTTACCGGTATAGGGGCTGCAGTTGTTCATATCCTGGTGATGTATTATCAATTTTGGACACTCGATGGAGAAATCAGTAGGTTTATTCTCAATCCCAACCCTATAGATTTTGAGGTAATGGTTGAAAAAAACTTTACTGGGCTCTACAACCCACTGTGGCTCAATAACTTTATAAACACCTGGAGCATAGCCCCGGGGGATAGTGGAATGGCGCATGAAGCCATTCAAGCCATGGGTAAATTGGTATCTACCAAAATGGATATTCCTACAGTTGGAGCCAGTGGTGCTGTATTCGGTATACTGCTTGCCTTTGGAATGCTTTTCCCCAATACCTTACTCTATATTTATTTTCTTTTTCCCATAAAAGCCAAATGGTTTGTAATTATTTATGGAGCCCTTGAGTTCTACTTTGGATTAAGTGGCCATGGGGACAATGTAGCCCACTTTGCCCACCTGGGAGGTATGATTTTTGGGTATTTCATGATTCGAAGGTGGAGAAGCCGAATGTATTATTAATTCGAAAGATTTATGTCCGGAAATATTTATGAACCCTCGCCCTGGCAACAATTTAAGGCCTTTCTCATAAGAAGGGAAGCTCTGCCACGGTTAATTATAGTGAATGTTGCTGTCTGGGTTATAATAAGCTTCCTCAAAGTAGTAAATCTCTTATCAGGTTCTTTTTTCCCCGTCGATGCTTTCACTCTGAAATGGTTTGGCGCACCGGCCAACCCAATTGATTTACCTACTCGATTCTGGACTGTAATAACCTATAGCTTTATTCATTTCGATTTCTTTCATATTTTGTTTAATCTTTTATGGCTTTATTGGATGGGCATTCTTTTCATTGAATACCTCTCGAGCCGCAGATTAATATGGGTATATTTATTGGGAGGGGTAAGCGGTTATTTGATTTACCTTCTAGCATTTAATCTTTTGCCCAGCTTTTCTCCCCTGGTCGAAAATTCTTATTTGATAGGTGCTTCAGCTTCTGTTATGGCAGTTGTAAGTACCATTGCTTTTTATTTGCCAAATTATAAGATACACTTGCTTTTCTTTGGCAGAATAAAGCTTATATGGCTGGCTATCGGTCTCTTTGTAATTGATTTCCTGATGATAAGCTCAAGTAATCCCGGTGGGCATTTAGCGCATATGGGCGGGTTTTTGTTTGGGTATATTTATATTCTATTATTTCGACACAACCTGCTTCCTCATATCGATCCGCTATCATGGTTTAGGACCAAACCACGTGTAACTTACAGAAGTAGCACATTCAAAACCGATGAAGAATACAATAAAGAAAAGAAGCAAAGGCAGGAAGAAATTGACCGAATCCTCGATAAAATCAAAGAATCAGGCTATCAAAGTTTAACGCAAAAAGAGAAAGAAATTCTTTTTAGAGCCAGTAAGCACGAGAACTGAATTGTATATGGTAGCCCCAAAAAGAAAACCCAGAAGTAGACAACGACGTAAACCAACCTTTTTCGGATGGCTTCTGCGTTTGTTTTCATTTTTAATACTAGTGGGCGGCCTTATTACAATTATTTCATCCTTCATTCCCCCTGATAAATTCTGGGTGCCGGCCTTTTTCAGCCTGGCTTTTCCCGTTTTTTTTTCGGCCAATGCCATTTTGATTATCGTTTGGGTTTTGCGCCGGCGCTGGTTTGCCCTCCTTCACTTATCTTTGCTCATCTTATTCATTCCTCTGGCTTCCAGACACATCCAGTTGAGGAACAATCTATCAGTCAATCACAAATTTGCATCATCTATAATCAGCTACAACGTAAGAGCACTCATTGGAAATGACGGAAAATCGAATATAACAGGGTTGATGAACCTGATAAAGAATGAAAACCCTTACATTCTATGCCTGCAAGAATATCGCGACGATTGGTGGAATAAAGATGACAACACATCGAAAATATTAAAACTGGGCCACTTCCAAGACTATGTTTTTCAGTCCTATTTTCCCGTAAAATCCAATCGCAAGGCTATGGGTATTGCTCTTTTTAGCCAATATCCTATCATTGCAAAAAGCGAATTGAGGGCGGGTAGTCGATTAATTGCCGTCTTTGCCGATTTACTCATCACAGGAGATACCATTCGGGTTTTCAGCATGCATTTGCAATCGAATGCTTTTCAAAAAGAAGATTATGAGCTGGTAGAAGGATTAATGGAGCCAGGCAAGCCAATCAATAGCGACTTGGAGGTTAATTCGAGAAAATTGGCCTGGAAAATGCGTAAAGCTTTTATCAAAAGAGCCTATCAGGCAAGACTTATAAATGAAGCTATCCAACAATCACCATTTCCTGTAATAGTATGTGGAGATATGAACGATACTCCTGCCTCGTATGCCTACCGAAAAGTTAGGGGCAGTCTTCAGGATGCTTTCCAAAAAGCCGGACATGGCTTAGGAAATACTTACCTAGGGAATCTTCCCAAAATCAGAATAGATTACATCTTCATGGATCAACGTTTTAAATGTCTTGATTTCGACATTTTGCCCTACCATTTTAGTGATCATTACCCTGTGCGAAGCAGGTTTTATTTGAAAAAATACTCTTTTGCTGAATAATTCAAATCCATCATTTCCGACGAACTCTCTCAACACATCTCATTTTTTAATCCCTGATGGGTCAACAATCGACGCATTTGTAGGTGATTAAACAATAACTTTAAACCTCCACCTCGCAAAGAAAACCAGCAAATACATACCCGCCAAAAATTTTTAGTCGAAATTATCATCATCCCATGATTCAATTTCATATACATCAGCCACAAGGTTTCAAAGAATGGTTTGATGAAATGGTAAAAAAATATAATAATATTGCCTTTATTTATAATGATCCGATAAGTATCCCCCACCAATACCATAAAAAGGAAGACATTGAAATAGCAGGTTTCTTTGCTTCCATCATGGCATGGGGGCATCGGCTCACAATTCTCCGTAAATGCAATGAACTAATGGCACGCATGGACAAAGCCCCAGCCGAATACATCCTGTATCCAGATGACACGAAGTACAAGTCATTGCAGGGATTTGTTCATCGAACCCTCAACAGCGACGATATAATTTTTCTTGTCAGGGGATTGCAAAAAATTTATGGTGAGTTTGGCGGATTAGAATCCGTTATAGCACCGCGACCCAACGAAACAAGCACCATGCAAGGAATTATGAGATTTCGTAAAATAATGATGCAAGTTTCGTTTTTACCGAGGCACAGCAGGCTCATCCCCAACCCTGCTAATGGGTCGGCCGCTAAGAGGTTAAATATGTTTCTTCGATGGATGATACGAAAAGATGTGCAAGGAGTTGACTTTGGTCTATGGAAAGCATCGCCCGCCCGCCTGATGTGCCCACTCGACGTGCACAGTGGACGAGCCGCACGCAGCTTGGGACTGCTGCATCGTAAATACGACGATTGGAAAGCAGTGGAAGAACTTACCACACATCTTCGCATACTCGATATCAACGATCCAGTAAAATACGATTTTGCCCTTTTTGGCTTAAGCGTCGACAAAACTTTTAAACTGTAATAAGCTCTTATCTTGCATTAAAAAGCCCAAACCCCTGAAAAGGGCCTTACTTGCATGGGTTATAAACTAATTTGCATTGAGAAAAAAATAAAAACGAGTAAGCTAATTGTTGACTAACAACCTACCTTTTGAGATAGCTACAACGCGAGCTGAAACCATTCCATATCTATCGCTCAAATATTCACGATATGCCCTGGCTATATCTTCGCTAGGAAAACTACCGGCAAAATAGTAGTATACACCTTCGTGGTAAATTTCAGTGATAGGTTCAGGGGTCTCAAACATTGCCTTTAAATCACTAATTTTTAAGGGATTACCATCATTCCTTCTAATTTCTACGCGGTATTCAGAGGGTCGTACTTTTTGAGGTTGGCTAATCGACGATGTACCTGACCCTTTGCTCGAGGGAGTATATGTTCGAATATATTCTCGGCCTGTTTCTGCTCCTTTCAACGTACTGATACGAATTCCATTTTGAAAAAACACTACGTATAAATCGCTTAAACCTAAATCTTTAACCAATTTTTCTTTGTAGCGATCAGCGTCTTGTGCAGTTTTGAAACTACCGGCCGTATACTGATAGAATCCATCGGAAAAGTCCTCATAAATTTTTTCTTTGATGGGATATAAAAGGGCTAATTTTTCAGGAGCAATACGCGTTCGACTCGCCGTGAGCTGAACTCTAAAGTCAACCCCCATCATTTTGTCGACAAGAGGCTTCCCATCGGGTGAATGCATTAGGTCTTTTTCAATATAATAGACCTTTTTCTCACCCGTCGTCTCGCCTGTTGCATCAATCACTTTATAGCCTACATAAAACGGATGAGAGCCAACGGGTGCTTGGCCTGAATAAACAATAAGTTTAAGTTGCAAGGCTGTGTCGGAAGGAGGTAAAGTGGTATAAATGTTTCCTACCAACTCATCAAAGGTTGATTCGATTCCGTTACCCTTGGGTAATTTAATGCTAAACCCTTGCGGAATGACTACATCGATGTCGGCTACTCCACTCACCCCATCATTTTTTAGACTCAGCTTAATGTTAAAACTATCTACGGCCCCAATCTTGGGAGGAATCTCTACCTCCAGGGTCGGCTTGGCTCCATCACGCAAATGCCTTGTTTTTCCCTGCAAAAAACTAAGATTCCTATATTTAAAGGAGACTTTATCAGCAGACGTTTGATAATTCAAGGGTTCAAGCGGATGAAGGCGGCCCACATTAAAGCGATAGGAAAAGCCCAAAGAAGAATAAAGGCCTTTATCTTTGCCTTGCGTGAAATCTGCGGCATCTATATAGTCGGTGTTTAAGTAAAGATAAGACGTTTCGAAGTTAAGACTTAAATTTCTGTAAAAATTCCATTGGAATCCCAAGCCTGCTGGAATTACCCATTCCCTGGTATAACCTTTTATACCTTTTCCATAACCATGCCCGTAGCCACCCAACCACTCCAGAGTATGTATATCCCAAATATCTGATTGAAAATCAATGAAACCTCCACCTACCATGGCAAACAAATCATACGTTCGACCTGGCTTGTACCCATTAAACAAATTTAAAAAACTCAATTGGCCTGCCAATTGATAACTAAAAAATTGTGCCTTACTAAAGGTAACTAGGTCTTGCCCCTTGAAGGAGCCTGCCATCAAGCTGGCACGAAGGGTAAAATAGGGGAACACTTGCTTGCCCAAATAAACCGTAGCAGCATTTTTCAAAGCGATCGATTTTCCCCCAAAACTTCCCAGTTCTCCTATTTGCATAGTAGCACCCCCATTGAATCCAACGATCCAATTATCTGTAATTTTCGTGCTGAATCTATCCTGCGCAGCTGCATACACAGGAAATAATACTTCAAAAAGACTTAATATCAGTAAAATTAAATTAGGATATCTAATTTTCATTTTCTTTTACAATGTTTTTTGAGCATTTTTTCAGCCTCCGGCAATCCATAAACTGCAGCCCGGTGCCAATCGTCGCAAGCCTGATTAAGATCGTCCAGTTCATAATGGGTTAGACCTCTATTGTAAACAGCCCTTACCCAGTCGTTTATAAATTCATTATCGGCCGGTTTTGCGCTTACCGCATCATTATATGCTTCCATGGCACGCTGAAATTGTTTAAGATGGAAATAGCAATTCCCCAGATAAGCATGTACAAGAAAAATTTTCTCGGTGGGAGCAAGCTTAATGGCTTGCTCAAAGTCGGCTATGGCAGCATAATAATTTTTGCGGTTGAAAAAAGTAATACCTCTGCGATAGTATTCCAAAAATGTTCGTGGATTAGCAATAAGGTCTTCATAAACAGGAGCCCTCCGAATAAACTGAGCAAAATCGGCCAATGGTATCTCGTAGTAAAACTTGCTCAATAGGTTGGGAAGATACTCTGGTAAAAAATATCGTGAATAAATACTCTTTTTATTAAATACTTCTATTAAGCGCATTCTGATCATCCTACCTTGGCGTGTATCAACAGGCATTAGCGCAATAAGTAAAGTAAATTGCGACGGATACCTAAGAACCGATTGTCGTTGAATATGATTTGCTATTTTTTGTAAATATGTTTTTTTATTGTAGTTCTTTATTTTACTCGTACAAAATATATCCATGTTCACAACATAGGTGCGCCCCACAGTGGCTGTATCAGGTAATAATTGTTTAAGCTTTCCTGCTTTAAAAACATAATATATCACATCCTCCTGCGATTTCCAACCTTCTCGTAAAGTTTCAAATTCGAAATACCCCCCTTTACTGTATACAATCATTACCATATATTGCTCGCCCCTGACAATTACCTCGCGCAATTCAATTTTTGTAAAATTATGCTTACCCAGCTTGTTCTCAGGGTCGTTGGTTCGATTCAAATCGGCATTTTCATTAGGAATATAATTTTTCCCTGAAATCCATATTCCGTTATCTTGAAGCGTCCATCCCGTGGCATTTTCAAGAGTAGTTAGTGGCTCCGATATTTCAGGCAAGTTGGCTGCAGTCCTTTCATAGGTTTGGCAATATCCCTTGCCCCACCCATAAATCATTAGAAGAAATGAAAATACAATAGGTATTTTTTTCATTGCCTGCCAAAAATAATTTACTCAAATTATATTAATACCAGATGTTATTAATTACAGGCA
>CALJNV010000017.1 GCA_937981455.1 uncultured Bacteroidales bacterium
GAAAGAAATGGTCTTTCGCCGATTTCACGAAGCTTTACCCACCGGGCATTGGCTGTATAAAACAACATTTGGGTTTCTGCATCAGGCTGTAAGGGAGCACATTCGATGATAGCCTTTTGCAAATCTTCAAAAGTATGCATGGGACTTATATCAATTTCCCTTGCATATTCATCAATGGTATCGGTTGTTACTTTAAAACGATAAACGTGCATAAAGCGCTGATTTGGATTGTTAAAAGTAAATTTTTTTTTTAATAAAAGAAAGTTCAAAATTAGCAAAAGGAAGTTTTGGCAGAAAAAATTTAGGGTTCTTCTAAAATAAACTTACGGATGATGCCATCGGAGAGGAGAAAATTACGAACCGGAATTCGTATTCCTTTGCTGGTGAGGGCTAATAATCCTTTGGGCAATTGGTTGGCGGTATGAATTATAAGATCGATATCGTTTTTTAAAAAGATTCTGGAAAGGTCTTCAAAAATCATACCTTTGCGAGTTCTTAATCGAGTAACTAGGTAATCATTGAATTGTTGCGTCGAATTTAATATTTCATTATCAGGAAAATCGCCTTTAAAAACCAAATTTTGCCACTCGCCCATGGAAGAGGGATTCCACCATCGTTTGCGTCCATCAAAAGAATGGGCTGATGGCCCCAGACCTAAATAAGGGACGCCCTGCCAATACGAAAAATTGTGTTTGGAATGGTATCCAGGCAAGCATAAGTTGGAAACTTCATAAAACTTATATCCATGAATGCGAGCCTTATGCCTGAGTATATGAAAATGGGCTATGGCGAGTTTGTCGGGCGGGGTGGCCAATAACTGCCGTTTGACTTTTACATGATATATTGTGTTTTCTTCAAGTGTAAGTGCATAAGCTGAGATATGCTCGGGTCGAAATTGAAATAGAGTATCTAGGGTTTGCAACCAGGTTTTGCGTGAAAGTCCGGGAATGCCATAAATAAGATCTACTGAAATATTGGAAAATCCAGCGTTACGTGCAAGCTTTAGTTTTTCGAAAGCATCTGCAGATGAATGCTGACGTTCAAGAAAACTAAGCGATTCATTATCAAGTGCCTGCAATCCTATACTTAATCGATTGATCCCCATGGATTTCCAAAGTAACAAAGTATTACTGTTTATATCCTCGGGATTTGCTTCAAGGGTAATTTCTGAATTTTTACTGAAGCGAAACAAGGCTTTAAGATTCTCAAACAAGGAACAAAGTTCCTCGTCTGATAGTAACGACGGAGTGCCCCCTCCCAAGTATAGGGTTTCAAACTCATGGTTAGACCATACAGGGGCAAAATGGGTGGCTTCGTGGACTAGAGTCGTTAAATAATTCTTTCTCAAGCTTCGTGAGACAACAGAATAAAAATTGCAATAAGGACATTTCTTTTTGCAAAAGGGCACATGTATATAGAGACCTGCCATATCAACTCTTTTTTAAAACCACTCGAATAGTAGTACCCACACCGGTTTGAGAAGCTTTCACAAAGATGCGCCCTCTATGATATTCTTCAACGATTCTTCGGGCAAGAGAAAGTCCGAGACCCCAGCCTCGTTTCTTGCTAGTATAGCCAGGCTGAAAAATGGTTTTATGTTTAGATCGAGGAATTCCTTTGCCTGTGTCCATAAAATCAAGAATTATGAGTTTAGAGGTTTCATAAATTCCAACGGTAAAAGTACCCTTCCCTCCCATAGCATCTATTGCATTCTTAACAAGGTTTTCAATAACCCATTCTAATAAATAAGTGTTACAGGGTATATACAATTGATCTTTACCTGTTTTATTTTCAATAACATACTGAACCTTTCGAGAGGTGCGAGTTTTAAGATATTCGAGCGAGTCGTTGATAATCCTCAAAACATCATTGTTTTCCAGTTGAGGCCGAGAACCAATCTTTGAGAAGCGTTCTGTGATAGTTTCAAGGCGTCGAATATCTTTTTCTATTTCAGCTATGGCTTGATGCTCAACACCTTCCATTTTCAACAACTCCATCCAGGCCATAAGTGAAGACATGGGCGTGCCCAATTGATGAGCCGTTTCGCGAGCCATGCCTACCCATACCTGATTCTGCTCGCTTCGCCGAGCAGTGCTAAAAAGGAAATAAGCCACCATGAGGAATAATCCTATAATGCCTAATTGAACAAACGGATAATAACGAAGCTGGGTGAGCAAAAAGGAATCGCTGTAAAAAACGTAACATGTGCCGTATTGAGAAAGGTTGATGCGTATGGGCTCGTTTTCGGTTTGTAAATAATCGGTAAGGGCCATTATGTTTGGATACTTCTTCATCAAAGTGCTGTCTATGTTGCCCTGGGCTATCAGTTTTTTTCGTAAGCTATCTGTGATTATAACCGGAACACTGGCAGAATTGACAACCACTTCATCAATAAAGGACCGGTCCAAATCGTTGAGAACCTCTTGAAGTTCGGAAAAGAGTTTGCTATCGGTGTAATGTAGATAGTGTGTTCTTCCTTTGAGGTATTCAAAAGGTATGGGGGGATATTTATTAAATTTTTCGAAAAGATCCCCTTCAAGACGTTTAACCTTTTTGATGTCGAAGTCCACATTGGCCGCCCCTTGAATATTTCCTTTGGCATCGGTAAGGACAACTGGAATGGTTTTATTTTTTTCAATCAGTTCGAGAAAGAAAGTGAGATCGGCCATATCTTCAACTGTAGAAAGGCGGCGATATGCTCCGGCAAGTAATTCTACTCTACGCCTTTCCTCTTCTTTTATTTGTCGAAAAAAAGATTCCGTGTAGCTCATCATCTGAGCCTTACGATTTACTGCATCCACCCATAGCCTCAAGT
>CALJNV010000018.1 GCA_937981455.1 uncultured Bacteroidales bacterium
TTGTTTCATAATATGTTGGGTGGTTGATGAACAAAGCATTGCAAAGTATTGTTTAGAAAGGGTCTAAAAAAAATCAATCAAACTCATAACTATCACATATGTTTTCAGAATTTTCTCCCCTTGAAGACAAATTGTTTCAGGTAATGGACAACGATGGTAATATTGTTCGTCCGGAGTACATGCCTGAAATAGACGGTGAGAGGCTGGTAAAGGCATACAAAGACATGTTGTTTGCCCGCACCGCTGACATGATGGCGGTTTCATACCAACGTCAGGGCCGTATGTACACCTATCCCCCCAATCTGGGGCAAGAAGCCATTGCGGGAGCCATGGCCGTAGTAATGCGCGAAAACGATTGGCTGGTACCAGCATTTAGAGAACTCGGGGCATGGCTGGCCAAGGGTGCCACACTCAAAGAAGTATTTCTTTATTTTATGGGATACGAGGATGGAACCGTATTTAAAAATGCCAAGAATATTTTACCCATTTCAGTTCCTATTGCCTCCCAATATCAGCATGCTGCTGGTCTGGGTTATTCCATTAAATATAAAAATGAAGACAGCGTGGTTTATGCTGTTGTAGGTGATGGTGGAACCTCGGAGGGCGATTTTTCAGAAGCTATCAATTTTGCGGCTGTTTGGGAAGCTCCTGTGATATTCCTCGTTCAGAATAATCAATATGCCATATCGGTACCCTTCAAGATGCAAACCCGGTCGATAAATATTGCTGTGAAAGCGTATGCATTTGGTATCCCGGGTTTAAAGGTTGATGGCAATGATATTTTTGCCATGGTCAAGGCTTTTCAGGTAGCTCAGGCGCATGCACGTTCAGGTAAAGGCCCCGTGCTTATAGAGGCAGTAACCTACCGCCGGGGGGCTCACACCACCAGTGACGACCCTACCAAATATCGTACAAAGGAAGAGGAAGATGCCATGGCTCAAACAGACCCCCTGGATCGATTACGTAAATACCTGATCAGCCAAAATCTCTACGATCCATCAGGAGAAGAAGAATTAGTAGCACAATACAGAAAAGAAGTAGACAGACAATTCAGCGAGGCCGAAAATTATGCGCCTTATCCGCTGGAAGATGTGTTTAAGTACACCTACGTCGAACTGCCCGACGATTTGAGGCAGCAACAAGTTGAACATGAAAAATTCCTTAAATGGAAGGAGGCATTGAAATGAAAGTAATGACAATGGTTTCGGCGATTAATAACGCGCTCGATATCAAACTTGCAGAAGATCCCATGGTAGTAGCTTATGGTGAAGATGTGGGTGTTGAAGGCGGTGTATTTCGTGTTACCGAAGGTTTACAAAAAAAATATGGTGCCCACAGAGTATTTGACTCTCCATTAGCCGAATCGGCCATTGTGGGCACTGCAGTAGGCATGGCTGCCAATGGAATGCGGCCCGTGGTTGAAATGCAGTTTTGTGGCTTTGTTTATCCGGCTTATAACCAAATCATCAGCCATGTAGCGCGTTTCCACAACCGCTCCCGCGGACGGTATCGTATGCCCATCGTCATTCGTTTTCCCTATGGCGGTGGTATCAATGCCCTGGAGCATCATTCAGAAAGTATGGAGACCATCTATGCCCATATCCCTGGCATAAAGGTCGTTATCCCCTCTACACCTTACGATGCCAAGGGTTTGCTGATTTCAGCCATAGAGTCCGATGACCCTGTTATTTTCATGGAACCTAAGCGCATTTACCGTGCAATTAAGCAAGAAGTTCCTGAAGATAAGTTTAGTATTCCCATAGGCAAAGCTAAAGTGTTGCAGCAAGGCAATGATCTCACCTTGATTGCTTGGGGGGCGATGGTGCGTGAAGCTCAAAAAGCCATCGTGATGGCCAAAAAAGAAGGGATTTCCATAGAACTTATCGACTTAAGATCGATTTACCCTATCGATAAGCAAACTATTATTGAATCAGTTAAAAAAACTGGGCGTGCGGTTATTGTGCATGAAGAACCCCTGTCATTTGGTACCGGGGCAGAGCTTACATCCATCATTAACGAAGAGGCCTTTTTGCACTTAGAAGCGCCTGTTAATCGTGTAGCTGGATTCGATACCATAGTACCTTTGCCGCGTGGCGAGCATCATTACATTATCTCACCGGAGAAGATCTATTACAACATCTTGAAAACGATGAAATTTTAGTTTTCATCCCACGAAAACAATAAAGACATGAGATACATTTTTAATTTTCCCGACATAGGTGAAGGACTCGACGAAGGAACCATTGTAGAGTGGTATGTTCAAAAGGGTCAACGGGTCGAAGCCGGCCAACCGCTGGTAAACATGGAAACCGACAAGGTGGTTACTGATATCCCTTCCCCCAAATCGGGGACTATTGTTGCTACCTACGGCAAAGAGGGTGAGACTATACATGTAGGTTCACCGCTGGTAGAAATAGAGATAGAAGGTGTGGAAGGTGCAGCTGCGGTGGAAGAAGCTACCCGCATTGAGCAGGTGGAAGAAGAAGGAGCGGGTGTGGTGGGTACCCTTGAGGTGGCAGGCAACAATGCCTTCTTGCCTTCGAGCAACGAAGGGTTTGATACCATGACCGCCAAAATTGATGAAAGGCCTCAGCGCAAGGCTCTCGCTACCCCTGTAGCCCGTTCAATGGCCAGGGAATTGGGCGTTGACATTAATAAAGTGACAGGTACAGGCCCCGGTGGACGCGTTACCACTCAGGATATTGATAACTACATCAAAAAGCAATCCGTAGCCCAGGTGGTTCCTGCGCCGACACACCCAAAGGCTCTTGCCCCTGAAGTAGGACCTTTAGTGGAATATGAACCCCTAACCCAAATTCGCAAAACCATCGCTCGCAACATGATACAATCGAAGCACAATGCTGCTCACATGAGCGTGTTTGATGAGGTGGAAGTTAGCGAATTGGTTCGTATCAGGGCAAAATACAAGGCAATTTTTGCCGAAAAAGGCATAAAATTGAGTTATCTTCCATTCATACTCAAGGCTTTGAGTCTTACCCTTCGTCATCATAAAGTGCTCAATGCTCAGCTCGATCTCGACAACAATCGAATAATTTATAAAAAGTACTTTAATATTGGAATTGCTGTCGATACCGACGAGGGTCTGGTGGTGCCCGTTATCCGTAATGTTGATACTCTCAGTATTTTTGAAATCGCTTCTCAAATTAATCAGATTTCAGAAAAAGCCCGTACACGGAAGCTCTCGCTTGAAGACATGAAAGATGGCACATTTACTGTGACCAATTATGGTTCCATTGGGGGGCAATTTGCCGTGCCTGTAATTAACTATCCGCAGGTAGGTATACTCGGAGTAGGTCGCATGGTGGAGAAACCCGTTATAAAAGGGGGGGAGATTGTCAAAGGTATCGTTTTACCTCTATCACTTTCTGTAGATCACCGTATTGTGGATGGGGGCGAAGTGGCTCGTTTTCTTAACCGCCTGATGGCTTACCTCGAAGATCCGGTATCTTTAATTATGGAGTAAAAACAAAAAACCTAACATTATGGAATACGATGTAATTATTATAGGAGCCGGGCCTGCAGGTTATGTTGCTGCTATTCGTGCCGGGCAGGTGGGGCTTAAAACCGCCCTGATTGAAAAAAAACACATCGGAGGTATGTGCCTTAACTGGGGTTGTATTCCCAGCAAGGCTGTTATCGAGAGTGGCAAACTGTACAGACGTATAAAAAACGATGCTCCAACTTTTGGCATTGCGGGTATAGCAAAAGAACAAATTCGTTTCGAGTGGAAGCAAGCCCGCGATAGGGCTCATCAAATTGTGAAAAAGCTTACTTCGGGCGTCGCTTACCTCCTCAAAAAAAATGGAGTAGAAGTAATCAACGGCGAAGCGCGTATAACAGGACAAAATACTGTTACTGTCGAAAATAGAAGCCTCAGCGCTCGTTACATTATTATTGCTACAGGGTCTTATCACGAGCCGCTAAAAGCTAAATTGCCAGCCGAAAAAGTTGTTGAACTAGACCGTTTTTTCCAGCTTGATGAACTTCCTCAAAATGTTATTGTAGTGGGTGAAAGTTCTATTGCTGTTGAAATGGCTCAGTTCTTCTCTTTAATCGATCGAAAAGTCTCTTTATTGGTTCCGGGTGAAACTATTATGCCATTGGCCGATGAATACCTGGCCCAATGGATGCTCAATCGTTTAAAAAAGGATCATATTGAGGTTATTTTTAACGCCTCCGAAATGGCAGATAGTAGCCATTTCGATGGCAATTCTCTGGTAGTTGGCGAGCATCGTCTACCTTGCGATAGAGTTATTAATTCGAAGTCCCGCAAAGGGGTCATTCCACCCATGGATATCAACCTGGAAGTGAAAAATGGCTTCTTTGTCACCAATGAGTATTTTCAAACGAGTATTGAAAATATTTTTGCTGTAGGCGACGTCAATGGGCAGAGTATGTTTGCCCATGTAGCTTCAGCACAAGGATATCACACCATTAACTTTATCAAGGGCGTGAAAGATGTATTAGATCCTGCGCGTTATCCCCTTAATATGTACAGCGATCCCGAGGTGGCCCAAATCGGAAAGACCGAAGCACAACTCAAGAGCGAGGGTGTGGATTACAAAGTAAGCGAATTCCCCCTTTCTGCCAATGGAAAGGCTATGACTGAAGGTACTACCGAAGGTTTTGTACGCATCCTTTCTGAAAAGAAATATGGGCAGGTACTTGGTGTACAAATAGTTTCAAGCAATGCTACAGACATGATCGCAGAGGCCGCAGCCTTCCTTTCTATCGAAGCCACTATATATGACGTGGCTCAAACCATTCATGCACATCCCACGCTATCTGAAGTTTTTATGGAAGCTGGATTTGCAGCTGTAGATAAAGCTATTCATATTTGATCGTACGTATTTAGGTGTTGAAAACAACAATCCCCGCTGAGTTCACTTCAACGGGGATTTTTTTGGGGATGGTTTATCAATCGATGGATGAATGATCGTTATATCATAATTTTTTCCACTGTGCCGTTCAAACGGCTTTTTTCGGCTGCAAAACCCATCACATGACTTTCAATACTTTGGGCAATAGTTGATGTGAGTAAAGAGGGGTCCTGTTTGTCGATAGCTTGCACCCAATTGGCAACCAGTCTCCAATCTCCCCCACCATGTCCTGCATGTTTGTAAGTCTCTATTTCAATGGCATTGCTATACACGGTTTCCGATTTGTTGGTGCGAAAGTCGTAATAAGTATATTTTTCCATATCCCCTTCTATGAATCCCATGCTACCCATGATTCGGGTTCTTCGGCCACCCCAAGGAGTAAATGCTTCCATACTGAATGCAGCTGTTATACCTTCTTCAAACTCAATATTGGCAGTGTAATGATCGGCCTGATCGTTTTCCATCTGGTAAACACATCTGCCATAGTTGGTCGTTTGCAAATAATTTAAAAGGGCTTCACCTTGTTTCTCTTTTTCTTCAGGTAAATCGAAAACATATGTCCAGCCGCGTTCTCGGTAATAAATTTTGAGGGCTGAATAAGGACAGGTATTTTCTATTGGGCAGCCCTCTGTGCAGCGTGGGGTAGCCCCTTGGGGCTTATTTT
Source organism: uncultured Bacteroidales bacterium (assembly GCA_937981455.1). Classification (GTDB taxonomy): domain Bacteria; phylum Bacteroidota; class Bacteroidia; order Bacteroidales; family TTA-H9; genus UBA2030. The sequence continues at coordinate 5,566 of CALJNV010000018.1, forward strand.
CGCGCCGAAACCATTTGAGATTTCCAAAAGCCTGAATTCGTAACGAGGGTTTGTCAACCATCCAACGCAAAATGTCAAGGTCGTGACATGACTTGGCCAGAATGATAGGAGTGGTCTCCTTGCTATTGTGCCAATTGCCCCTAACATATGAATGACTCATGTGAATATGTTCTATCGGCTCCATATGTTGAATGCTAACCAATTCACCGATAGCTCCTTCTTGAATCAGCTTACGGAGTCTCTCAAAATATGGGGCATAGCGCAATACATGGCATACAGCTAGAATACGACCTGTTTTTTGTGCTAATCTAAGTATATCTCGGCATTCCTTTTCGCTGGGTGAAATGGGTTTTTCAAGTAATACATCATATCCTTTTTCAAGGGCGGCCATTGCAGGACCATAATGCAAATTATCAGGCGTAGAAATGATTACAGCATCGGCAAATTTAGGCCTTTCGAATACATGCTCCCAGGTTACGAATCGATGGATCTCGCCAATGTTGTGTTTACGGGCATATCTCTCATTACGTATGGGAATAGGTTCGGCTACACCAACGATTTTCAGCTGTTCTGGAAAGTTGAGAGCATAGTTTCCGTATACATTGCCTCGTGCGCCTGCACCTAGGGTTATAGCGGTGATAGTTCTGGATGTAGAACTAAAACCTCCTTCGGGAATGAACAGAGGGTATACCGTTTCAGTGGCATTCCATGCTTGGTGGGGAATTAGAGTACCTCCCAGGGTAAGCCCCATCAATTTTAAAATCTCTCTGCGCGAATATTTATTTGACATAGTTCGAATGAAATAGTGGTATAAAATTAACACAGTCTCTTGATACTATTCAAATGAAAATGTGTCAAGGTTAGGTTTTGGGATCATCCTAATTTTCTTTTATGGGTTAACAGTTATTGAAAATGGCTGCATTTACCTTCTGTCAGCTTGAGTTTATCTCATAATTTTGCGTAAATACAAAATATATGAAAATATGAATGATGATTCGCTTTTGACTTTTCGGATTTTGACCGTGATATGGGGGTTGCATTTCGGCTTTCTGGGAGCCCAAACTTTTACAGGGTCTGGTGGAGCTATCCCCGATAATGGGACGCCCGGACTTTATTTACTCGAAGTAAGTAACCTCAATCCTGGTATTTTAAACACTGCCTGGGGGCTCGAATCGGTTTGTATTAATATTTCTCATCACTACACAGGTTCACTTCGAATTAGACTTATTGCTCCTGATGGCGAAAATGTATTGCTAAGTGATTGCTTGTGTTGGGATGGGCACAACTACACTGACTGTTGCTTCAGAGACGACGCCTCCGAGTCTATTATCTTTGCTGGGGCTCCTTTTACTGGTACATGGAAACCTATTGAAAATCTTGGCTATCATAACAACGGGCAAAATGCAAACGGGATCTGGAAACTGTGGATTTTGGATAATGACCCTGATTGGATTCAAGGTACTTTACTTAACTGGAGTATAACTTTTGGAAACCAGGCAGGAGCTCCTTTCCCTTTCTCGAGTAGCAATTTACCCATTGTTAAAATCAATACCTATGGCCAGGAGATTATCGATGATCCCAAAATTATGGCGGGTTTCGAAATTATAGACAATGGCCCTGGAGCTTTAAACCATTTAAGTGATTTTCCTGCATATTCAGGTTTTATAGGTATTGAGCTTAGGGGTAGCAGTTCTCAATCTTTTCCAAAAAAAAGTTACGGTTTTGAAACGTGGGATACACAGGGAAATGAAATTGATACAACGCTCTTAGGCATGCCCTCGGAATCGGATTGGATTCTTAATGCTAATTACAGCGATAAAACCTTGATGCGCAATGCCCTGGCTTACCAAGTATGGCAAGAAATGGGCCATTATGCCACGCGTTACCGTTTTGTTGAGTTATTGCTTAATAACCGATACAAGGGCGTTTATATTTTGTCGGAAAAAATAAAACGGGATAAAAATAGGTTGGATATAGCCAAAATGTATCCCTCTTACAATAGTGGAGATAAGCTTACAGGCGGTTACATTGTAAAAATAGACAAGATGACTGGCTCAGGCGGCGAATGCTGGTCATCAAATTTTCCTCCCCCAGTACACCCCAATGGGCAATATATATATTTTCAATATGAATATCCTAAATCCAAAGATATTACACCCGTCCAAAAAGCATATATTCAAAATTATATAGATGCTTTCGAAAGGGTCCTCGACGGCCCCAACTTTCAAGACCCTAATAAGGGTTGGCGTAAATATGCTATAGAAAATACTTTTGTTGATTATTTTATTGAAAATGAATTGAGTAAAAATGTAGATGGTTATCGGTTGAGTACGTTTTTGCATAAGGAGCGTGATAGCCGTGGGGGGAAATTGCGCATGGGGCCCGTATGGGATTATGATCTGGCCTGGAAAAATGCTGACTATTGTGGCGGCAATTCATACCTTGGCTGGGCCTATCAATTCCCGTGTCCCGACGATTGGTGGCAGGTCCCTTTTTGGTGGAGCCGTCTTATGCAAGATACAATGTATACTAGAAATCTTCATTGTCGTTGGAATGAGCTTCGTCAAAGCGTATTGCATAAAGATCATATTTATTCTTATATTGACTCACTAGCCAATCTGCTCCAAAGTGCCCAACAACGCAATTTTCAGGCCTGGCCCATTTTAGGTCATTATGTATGGCCTAATCCATGGCCCATCCCTACAACTTATCAGGGCGAAGTTTTAAATCTGAAGAATTTTATTGACATGCGTCTTATCTGGCTCGATTTTAATATGCCCGGTAATTGCTCGAATACAGGAATTGAAAATCAATTGGCTGAGCCTTATATTTTTCACGAGCTTGTAGATGGCGTTCTTACCCTGAGATGGAATAGCCCTGAGTATCGCAAAGCGGAGTTATATACAATATACGGACATTGGATTTTACTCCAGGATATATTTCCCGGAGCTAAGCAAGTGAGCATACAAGCTCATCACCTTGCACCGGGTATATATCTTGTTCGCTTAACAAGTGCTGAACATACCAGGGTAACGAAAATTTGGGTTAACTGACTAAATGCTGGCTATAAAATGCAAAAATATTCCGGCCTCACCTAGATGATTTACAGTGTATTCTATTCGTAATACTTTGTCATAGTAGGTGACAAAATCCAGACCCAGGCCGGCACTGTATAAGAGGCGGTTATTAAGTCTGGCAGGTTGGGTCGTCTTCCAGGCGCCTGCATAGCCTCCATCGGTAAACGCATTCAAGTAAAAAGCGTAATGAACCTTGGCAAATTTTTCGGTTTTAATGTAGGGAAGTTGAATTACTTTGGGCGGAAGTAGGGCGTATTTCAAGTTGATACGCAGGGTAGTAAGTCGGTTGCCTTCCACTACGTAATATTCGTATCCTCTCACAAAATAGCGCCCATAACCCAGCCCTGAAATTAATGGATAAGGGGGCCTTTGACCGCTTTGAAAGCTGCCATACCAACCTGCGGCTCCATAGAGGTTTTTGCCCAGATTTATATAATACCTAGCATTGGCTTCTGTTTTTACATTGGTGGGAGCATTTTCTCCCCATCCGGCAATGCCCCATTTTTCAATCATCAAATCGGTGTACCAGCCCTCGAGAGGGTAGTGTTTGTAATCGCGATAATCAATTTTTATTTGGTAAAAGAGTCCGGGATAACTTACGCGGGTAGGGCCATAAAAGGGATTGATGAGTAGAAGAGTGTCGCGTGCTTGATACCAGTTCCATGCAAGACCCAGATTGTGTGTAGTATGTATAGCCGGTCGGTAGCTCAAGGTTAACCAGAGTTGTTGTTCCGTCTTCAAATAGTGTTTTTCGTTTTTAATAAAATGAACCGTGTTTGAAGAATCGGTGCGAATGGCTACTTCGTGTGTGCCACCTGTCGAAACGCCGAAATAAAGACCGGTTTTGCGTTTTTTGTTCACATACGGAATATTCCATGAAAGCGCCACCTTATGGTCGTAGCCCAGACGGGTGAACAACGAAAGTGTTTCGCGACGGCCTCTAAAGTTGAACCATATGAGGTTAATCCCATAATTAAGACGCGCTAAATTCCTTGCCCTCCACCATGCATTAAAATTGCGATCCGCTATTTCAAAAATGGGGTAAGGCCAAATATACCATCGCTCAATTACCGATACTATGAGCTTTAACTGCCCGGGGCCGAGCGTGTCAAATTTTACATTCACAAAATTGAAAATAGAGGCATTTAAAAGGTTGCTTCGAATATTTCGCACGAGTGCAGGGATATTTTGGGGATCAAGGGTGTCACTCTCTTGAATCGGTATCTCGCGTCTCACAATATGCTCGCGAGTTATTTGTATTCCCTCAATACAGATTTGTTTTACAATCCAGTAAGGGGTTTGTGGAGAATCCTGAGCATGTGTTGCTGAAAGTATGTGTACAAGAATGAAAATGTAAAGGAGAGAGATTGACCGCATGCAATTATATATTCAGAAAATTCATGAGAGAATCGTAGCGGTCGCGCAACAAATCGTCAAGATCACTCTGACCAAAAGATGCAGTAATGGAATAATTGTAACGGCTAAAAGTAGTAAGTACAGGGCTGACGTCTATGATGTTAGTCTTGAGGGTAATATTCATCCGAGTGCTATCAGGCGGCGTAGAGGTGAAAAGCCCCATTACTTTAGCATCGTTGGCTTCCACAATCTGTGCGATTTCTGAAAGACTATAATCTCTAACATTAACTTCCAAAACGATAATTCCACCTGGATTTTGTAAAATATCGAATGAAGCTAGGTATTTGAAAACTTCTTTATAGGTGATGCACCCCACGTAACGATTTTTTTCATCCACCACAGCTACCAGATCGCAGGCATAGCTTATAAAAATTTTTAAAATTTCCAGCATATGCTGATTTTGGTTGGCTGCAGGTATGCGAGAAGGAAAATGAAACTCGTTGAGGGGTATATCGGGTTGGTTGAATTCGAAAACCTCTTCTTCTTTCAAAAGTGTAATGTATTCCCCTTCATGAACGACGGGGAGGGTGTCGAGTTTATACTCATCCATTCGATTAAGGGCCGTTAGGCCTGTATCAACAGGGGTGAGCGGAACTATACTAGTATTTAGCATTTCCTTGGCTATCATAATTTTAATGGTATTAATCCCAATCAGAAGACTCAAGTTCCTCATCGTGAATGATACGTAGATAATTTTGATACCGCCAGTCGGCTATTTGCCCTAGGGCTACAGCTTTTTTTACAGCACAACCTGGTTCGTGATCGTGTGTACAATTATAATACTGGCATTGATTTAATAGTGATTGAATTTCAGGGAAATAGAGACCTACTTCTTCTTTTTTAAAGTCGATAAGGCCAAATTCTTTAATACCAGGGGTATCTATTATGTAGGCATCAAGGCTCAGATAGTGCATCTGCGCAAAAGTGGTGGTATGACGGCCTTTAAGGTGATAATCGGAGATTTCCCCTATCTTGATATCTAGCTCTGGTTCAATGGCTTTAATAAGGGCTGATTTTCCAACCCCCGAGTGGCCAGCTATTAATGAAGTTCGCATATGCAATGCGGCTTTTAATTCTGTGAGCCCTTGCCCTGTCACTGCAGAGGTTTTATGGGTTTCATAACCAATTTTTTTGTAATACTTAGCCAAACGTTCCATTAGCTGTTGGTCGGATTCATCGTAGAGGTCAATTTTATTAAATACCAGATGGGTTGGAATGCTGTAAGCTTCTGCTGTAACCAGGAATCTATCGATAAACCCAGCAGATGTACGTGGATGGTGCAATGTAGCAACCAACAATGCCTGGTCAATATTTGCTGCCAAAATATGAATTCCCCGCGAAGATCGGGTTGATTTGCGGATAATGTAGTTGGTTCGGGGATGTATTTCTTCAATGACTCCGGTTTCGTGCACCGAATCAAGGAGTACGCTTACGCGATCTCCTACAACAATAGGATTGGTGTTTTTTAAGTCGCGCAAGCGAAATTTTCCTTTAAGCCGGCATTCAATAAATTGTCCATTGATTAATTGAACCGTGTAGAAACTCCCTGTGCTACGCACTACCCGGCCTTCTATAATTTTAGACATTTATCAAAAATTATAGTGTTTTTTTACAGGCTTGCGGATGTCCCATACACATTTCAAGCCCTCGTGAAATACCACATAATCACCCGGGCCTATTTCAAAATTTCCTTCTGCCGTCTCTATGATGACTTCGCCTTCCAAAAAATAACACTCTTCGGTCTCTTCATAAGACCAGGGAAAACGCGATACTTCTTTTTCCCATGTTGGCCAGTTCAAAATCCCTCTGGCTTTCATTTCATCCTCGCTGAGTCTTCTTTTTTCGAATAATCCCATTTTATTTTTGTTTTAAAAATTTGCATCCCGCAACAAATTTAATTACTTTTGACAAGTTAACCTGTAGAAACCATGAAAGCAATTGAGCTTATGTATTTATTTATACCGGTAGTTATTGCAATAGCACTTTTCGCTTTTTTGCGTCATAAGTACCCTTCGGGAACTCTTAAACCCTTGATGTATTCGTTTATTTTGGGAGCAATATTCGCTTTTGCAGCAATAGGGGTTTTTTACTTTGCAGGTCTGTTTGGTCTAGACCAACCCAGAAGCCTCAAACGTATTACCTTTCTCTCATTTGTGGTACTAGGCGGCGCACAGGAATTTTTTAAATTCTTGGTTTTGCGTTTTTATGCCCTTCCATTGAAAATCTTTCGTGGCTCAGCCGATGGTATGGTATACAGTATTTCCATTTCGATGGGAATGACCATGATAATTATGATATTTTACCTCCTTCATCCCCTTTTTCGTAGCTATGAGTTTTTTCATTCTTTGCTCGCCACCCTGGGTATAGCAGGAACCTTTTCTGCTATCATCATGGGGTTCTTTGTAGGTATGGGTAAGGCCCGGAGCAATCGCATCGTTGATAGTTTAACTGGTTTGGCTGCAGCAGCATTTATGCTTGGACTCTTCTATTTTTGTTTTTTTACCTATGAATACCTACTGGCTGTGCTTGCTAGCATTGTAGCTATGGTAATTGTGGGATTTTTTATGATACTTGTCGTAAAACAGCAA
>CALJNV010000019.1 GCA_937981455.1 uncultured Bacteroidales bacterium
GAACAAAAGAAACAGGACCTACTCAAAAGTATCGAAGCCAAGCTGGAAGAGTTGCAACGTCAAAGGGAAGAGGCTGAACGTTTGACCAAAGAAGCCTTACAGTCTGCCCGATCTTTTAAAGAGGCGAAAAATGCCAGTATATTAACCCAGCCCGAAACTCAATCAGCCTCTCCTTCAAGTGATTCAACTTTTGCTTCCTTTGGGGGTTCCACAGAGATTCGACAAACTGAATGGATTCCTACTGTTGACGATTTTTTTGGAGAAAACCACCAGGAATCTTCTTGTAATCCATTGGTTGATGTGAGCAAGGAGTCGGGTCATAGAGGGGAGGAGACCCCTTCCTCTGCAGGAGGTTTACATTCTAAGCTTGATCTTATTGACCGCTTTATCCGAGAAGAGCCGCGCATTGACCGAAATAAACCCCTATTCTTCGATCCTGACGAGCAGGCTGAAAAAAGTACATCTTTTCCAAATGAAGTGGTTAGCGAAACCCTTGCGAAAATATTCTTTTCTCAAGGCAAAACCGAAAAAGCTATCGAAATATACCGTAAGTTGATGTTGTTATATCCCGAAAAAAGTAGTTACTTTGCAAGCCAAATTCAAAATATTGAAAAATCTTAAGCTATGGGAGCATATATTGTAGTGTTGGCACTTGCACTTTTGGTATGCGTCTTACTTACCCTTATTGTACTGGTGCAAGAATCGAAAGGTGGCGGTCTGGCCTCCAATTTTGCTGGTAGCAACCAGTTTATGGGTGTACGAAAGACAGCCGATTTTCTTGAAAAAAGTACCTGGACTTTGGCGGTAGCCCTCTTGGTGCTCAGTTTATTTTCAGCGGTTGTAATCCCTCGTGGTGTCAGGATAAAAAAAGCAGAAACATTTACCAGTGAAGAATTGAAGAGACAGCAGGAAGCCGCCCAAAAAGCTGTGGACTATACCCCTGTGCCTGGTGCAGAAAATATGAATACTCCGACAGAACCCGAAGAATAATTCATTTCTAAGGGTTATTAAAAGTGTCAGTCTGGCAGACAGGCTGACACTTTTTTATTTTGGCATAGTATCTGATAGATGCGCATCGGTCTAAAATCTAAAAAAAATAAGATATGGCAAGTGTGAATATTAAACCATTAGCTGATCGTGTAGTAGTAGAACCTGCCCAGGCAGAGAATAAAACTGCCTCTGGCATCATCATTCCCGATACTGCCAAAGAAAAACCCCAGAAAGGTACTGTGGTTGCCGTTGGTTCTGGCAAAAAAGATGAACCTCTTACCGTAAAGGTAGGCGATGTAGTTCTTTATGGTAAATACGCCGGGACCGAAATTAATATCGATGGTAAGGATTACCTCATCATGCGTGAGTCGGATATCCTTGCTGTTTTATAAGCTAATTAAAAGATTTAAAAACAAATCATTCATTTCAATAAACAAAAATTAGAAATAAACTATGGCAGCAAAAGAAATCATTTATGGTTTTGAAGCCCGTGAATCTTTGAAAAAGGGCGTAAATGCATTGGCCGACGCAGTGAAAGTAACTCTTGGACCTAAAGGTCGCAATGTAGTAATTGAAAAGTCTTTTGGTGCACCTCATGTAACCAAAGACGGTGTAACAGTAGCCAAGGAAATCGAATTAAAAGATAAAGTTGAAAACATGGGGGCCCAAATGGTTAAAGAAGTAGCCTCCAAAACCAGTGAAAAAGCTGGTGATGGTACAACTACTGCTACCCTTTTGGCTCAAGCCATTTTTATCAATGGCCTAAAGAATGTTACCGCCGGTGCTAATCCCATGGATCTCAAACGCGGTATCGATAAAGCTGTTGCTGAAGTCGTGAAGTCGCTCAAACGCCAAACCCAGCAAATCGGCGATAGCATGGAAAAAATTGAACAGGTGGCCAGTATATCAGCCAACAATGACAATGAAATTGGTAAGCTCATCGCCGAAGCCATGGGCAAGGTTTCGAAAGAAGGCGTAATTACTATTGAAGAAGCCAAGGGTATTGAAACCACTGTCAAGGTAGTGGAAGGTATGCAGTTTGACCGGGGTTACATTTCACCTTATTTTGTAACCAATACCGAAAAGATGGAAGTAAACTACGAAAATCCGTGGATTCTGATCTATGACAAAAAGATCAGCGCCATGAAGGATTTTCTACCTGTTTTGGAAAAGGTGATACAGACCGGTCGTCCGCTGCTTGTAATTGCTGAAGACCTTGAAGGGGAAGCCCTTGCAACGTTGGTGGTAAACCGTTTGAGGGGTACTCTCAAGGTGGTGGCAGTGAAAGCTCCTGGTTTTGGCGATCGCCGCAAGGAAATGCTCGAAGACATCGCTATTTTAACGGGGGGTACGGTTGTTAGCGAAGAAAAAGGCTACAAGCTCGAAGATGCTGATCTTTCGTATCTTGGTCAGGCTGATCGCATAACCGTAGATAAAGACAATACCACTATAGTAAGTGGACGTGGTGACAAGAAGAATATCGAAAACCGTATCAACCAGATTAAAGCGCAAATAAAAACCACTACCTCCGATTATGATCGTGAAAAACTGCAGGAACGCTTGGCCAAGCTTTCGGGTGGAGTTGCAGTAATTCAGGTAGGTGCTGCCAGCGAAGTGGAGATGAAAGAAAAGAAAGACCGCTTTGATGACGCTTTGCATGCTACCCGTGCGGCTATCGAAGAAGGTATCGTCCCGGGTGGGGGTGTTGCCTTTATTCGTGCTATAGATGATCTGCACAATCTCAAGGGCGACAATGATGATGAAAACATTGGTATCAACATTGTAAAACGTGCCCTTGAAGAACCCCTCCGCCAGATTGTTGAAAATGCGGGTCTCGAAGGCTCTGTAATCGTTCAAAAAGTTCGCGAAGGCAAGGATGACTTTGGCTTCAATGCTCGCACTGAAAAATATGAAAACTTGCTTGCCAGTGGTGTAATAGACCCCACCAAAGTGGCCCGCATCGCTCTTGAAAATGCCGCTAGCATCGCCGGTATGTTGCTTACTACCGAATGTGTGGTTGTAGAAGCTAAGGAAGATAAACCTGCTCCTATGCCCGGTGGTATGCCTGGTGGTATGGGCGATATGTACTAAGACGAATAGATCATTCAAACCATACTTTCCCGGCCCTGAAGGCCGGGTTTTTTTTTACTCAGAATGGTATTACCCTTTTTTATCTTTTGGAGATTCCTTGATAACCAGCATTATTAGATCATTTTCCATTTTTAAATACCCTCGATCGTAAACAAAATGATAGGTTTTACCCTCACGAGTGGTGTATAAAGAGGTAAAATAATTGAAATTAAAACCTTTTTCCAGAAGTTTTTGCCGAGGTAATGAAGCCTTACCCTTGGGGTTGAGTTCACAAAGAATCATGTAATTCTTTTTTAAGATTTGATTTATTTTCTTTAAAAGTGTATTCGCCTCACTATACCGCCGATTATTGTAATTGTTTCGGCACTGGTCTCCGCAAAATTTTTTATCTCTACGACCCATCAGCGGTTCCCCACATTCAAGACAAAAGCGCTGGATATCCATTATTTATAAAGTTTATTAAGGTAAAATTAATATGAATTATCCGTTTTTAATCAATTAAAATTAATTATTTTCGAAACTAAATGTAAGCAATTGATTATTAAACGAATAATCACTTCTGGCGATCATACCTTTGTCGTAGAAATTAAACATTGATGTTAAACCTTATTAAAATTTACCATTATGAAAACGTTTCGTAACCATGTTCAACTGATTGGCCGCATTGGATCCGACCCTGAAGTAAAAACTCTTGACAAAGGTATGAAAGTTGCCCGTCTTTCTTTGGCAACCCATGAAAAAAGCATGCGCCAGGGCAAGCGAGTGGAAGAAACCTCGTGGCATCGTCTAATAGTATGGGGCAAGCTGGCCGAAACCTGTGAGCATTTTTTGCGCAAAGGCCGTGAAATAGCTGTTAGTGGTCGCATAACCTATTCTAACTGGACAGATAGTAAGGGTCAGACGCATTCAGAAACCCAAATTGTGGTCAACGAATTGCTCATTTTAGGGAATTCTGCCAATTCCTAAGATTTATTATGTACATAAAAAGTAAACGCCGGGCAACTTTACTCGGCGTTTATTTTTGATAGCTCAATTAATATTTGATTAAAGCCCTCTGGAAACTTCTGTTTCTACATCTGCCACCGATTTTGGGATGGGTTTGCCTAAGATTCGGCAGCCATCAGGGGTGATGAGTATATCGTCTTCTATACGAATTCCACCAAAATCGAGATATTTCTCTACTTGAGCATAGTCAATAAATTCAGCGTGGAGGTTTTGTTCTTTCCATTGCTGGATTAGTGCCGGAATAAAGTAAATGCCGGGCTCAACGGTTATCACGTGGCCAGGCTTGAGGCGCTTTGCCATACGAAGGTATGCAAGCCCGAATTGTGAGCTGCGATGAACTTCTTCATCGTAGCCTACAAAGTTTTCTCCAAGACCTTCCATATCGTGAACATCGAGGCCCATCTGGTGTCCTAAACCATGAGGAAAGAACAGAGCGTGAGCACCAGCGGCAACTGCATCTTCAACATTCCCTTTCATTAAGCCGAGATCACGAAGTCCTGCAGAAATCATCAGGGCTGCTTTCAGATGGACGTCACGATAGAAAACACCGGGTTGCGATTCTTCTATGGCTGTTTCGTTAGCTGCCAGCACTATTTGATAGATGTCTTTTTGTTTTTGACTGAATTTTCCACCTACTGGGATAGTGCGTGTGATATCGCTGCAATAACCGTCGGCCGATTCACAACCAGCATCACTTACCATGAGGCGGCCTTGGGTTAGTACATTTCCATGAGAGTGATTATGAAGGGTTTGACCATTTACTGAGAGAATAATGGGAAAACTTGTACCATGGGCTTTGCTAAGGGCTATGCCCTCCATACGGCCAAAGATTTCCTGTTCAGTGATACCGGGATGAGCCATTTGCATGGCGGTAGTATGCATCATGTGGGCAACATCTACCATCCTTTCAATTTCTATAATCTCTATTTCGTCTTTAATTTCTCGAAGACTGACAATGGCCCGAATCAGTTGTGGGGATGCATAATTTTTAAGAAATGAAGGCCTGATACCCAATAAAGATGACAGCCAAAGTTGGGTTTCAGCGCGGTAAGGTGGGATGAAATGTACTTGCCTCCCCTTCGCCAAAGTTTCGGCTATGTAATTTTTAAGTTCATCCATGGGATGTGTAGATTCCACTCCAACCAGTGCTGCCCTCTCTTCCATGGTGGGTTGAGGCCCCATCCAGATGATATCTTCAATCCCAAAATTGTTTCCAAACAAGATATCGGTGCCATTATCTAGGTCGATGATACCGGCAAGATCGGGCTGGGTGAGTCCAAAAAAATACAGAAAGTTGCTATCCTGCCTGAAATGGTAAGTATTGGCAGGATAATTCATGGGGGCTTCGGTATTGCCAGGGAGAAATATTATTCCGTTTTTCAGTAGGCTGCGCAATGCGTTGCGGCGGTGGGTATATACACTGGCTTCAAACATGGTGTTAAGATTTTTAGTGCTTATGCGTTGCGGCTAAGGTAGGGCATTTTCCTGAATCTAATCTCTAAAAAAATTTATGTGAAGAAAAACCCGCATCTGCAAGGCAGAGCGGGCTCTTAAAGGAATTATGCACAGGCGATGCTTTATCATTGGCCTGTTAAAAATTTGATCTATTAACGGCTTTCTATCCAGTTAATTATTTTTTCGTCAAGGGGTGATGTCCGGGGAGAAATCACATCCACCAAACGTCCCTGTTCGTCGATGAGATATTTTTGAAAATTCCACGACACCGAAGAGTCCATTTTACCGTTTTTTTCTTTGGAGGTGAGCCACTGGTATATGGGGTGCATGTCTTTACCTTTTACAGAAATTTTCGACATCATGGTAAAAGTTACTCCATAATTGGTGGAGCAGAAGGTTTTGATTTCGCTCTCAGACCCTGGTTCCTGTCCCATAAAATTATTGGCAGGAAAGGCTACAATTTCAAACCCACGATCCTTATATTTTTCGTATAGTTTTTGCAGCTTTTCGTATTGAGGGGTGAGGCCGCATTTGCTGGCTACATTAACTATCATTAATTTTTTCCCCTTAAATTGAGCAAAATCGATCATCTTTCCATCAATGTCTCGGGCTTTAAAATCGTAGAGTGAAGTTTGAGCATTTAATCCCACAGTTATTAATATTGACAAGGCAATTATTATGTTTTTCATGAAAACTTATTTTTTATTTTGATAAACAAGTAATTCGTGTTAATGTTCATGTGTTTTCCTCGTAAAAAGTTTTGCTAAACTTTCGCAACGCCAAGCCTGGTTGTCTGAGGTTGTAGAAATTGGGTTGTGAAGTCAATGTGTTAATAAGTAGGTTGATGTTTTTTCCACTGATCAAAGAAGGTGTAGCTCTTTAACTTTTTTATTCCTCATCATAAAGCATTATGTCCCTGTTGATGGGGTGATCGTGTTAGCTCGTATGAAAAATGAAATGTATGTTGACTCTTTATGCTGTATACTACATGGCCCATGTTCTCGGGTATCGTCTGATACAAGTAATCACGTGAGGTATTTAACCTTTAAGCATTTGGAAGTCAATTAAATGAATTTTTAAGGAGGGTTATGGCAAAATGTATTTTTGAGAAAGTGCAAACAGTGTGAGGCCGGCAATACTTTTTATTCCGGTTTTTTCTGAAATGTTTTTCCTATGACTGTTAACCGTATGAATGCTTAAGTTTAATTGATGAGCAATTTCTTTTTGGGATTTTCCTTGAACTAACAATTGCAGAACTTCTATTTCACGCTCACTCAATGGCTGTTGTGGTTCTTCTGGTTTGTCTATAGAGAGCAAACTTTTCAATCCTGAGCGAATGGTATCAGAACTGTCATTTATTTTCAAGACACCATCAAGATGAGGATCTTGTTCATAATAACAAGGGGCATAAATAAAGGCGGCCCATCTTGCATTTTCAAATGCTTTGAGGATACTACTTTTACGGAAAACCCATTCGTGGATCAAACCACTTCCAATAATGCCAAGCCGAATATCAGCTAGGTTTTTTATTTTTAATGCTTCGTCCCAGGAAGTGGATAACCTGGGTTCGCCCACAACCAGTTGGTGCATAAGGGTCGATAAACCATTAAGAATTACCTCCGATGGGTCAATTATAAGGATATTATGTCCTTTGGGTATTCTCATTTTAATTGTTCTTCCAGTTGAATGACCAAGGGAACCAAAATTTTCTCCTCTATAAGGGTATGAACCTTAAGGTCAAATTCCAGTTCCATCAGGCATTGAAGGGTTTGTCTGCGTGCTTTGTAATCCTCTGCTACTGGTAAATGTGCCAAAAGTAACTGTTTGAGGTCGGCCAGTTTGATTTCTATGTCACTATGATGGTTCAGGTAATCTTTGGCAGAGAATTGAAAGTTATTAGACATTTTTCCCTGAGTAAGCGATAAAAAGTAGGGAAAGGCTGTATGTTCTTCATAATCGAGATGCTCACGCACCTCAGCCATGTAATCTTCAAAAAATTTTTCAACCCATGACAATTCAGGTTCTGGATTTACCAAATGCATTTCGTGAATTTTATTTTTTATTTCGATGTATTTTTCGTGTAAATAATAATGATGACTATTTTTCAAGAGTTTAACAATCGATGGGAGTTCGGATGCTGGCAGTGAGATATCCGTGGGCAAGGGAAGTCCGATATAGAGCGTGAGTAGAGTTATAAATAAGTTTGTATCTATATTGTTTTTTGTGCAGTAGGATTCAATTTTTTGATTTCCAACGAGCAATGGTAGATTTAAATGTTCTAATAATAAAAGGACATGTGGATTGGATCCGATAAGAGTGATTAATTTATCATGAGGAGAAATTTTAATAGGATGAAATGTATGCATTTTCATAGGCCGGATTTATTTGCCAAAATTAGAGGAAAAAAGAGCCGGACACTGGGGTTAAAATGTCCGGCATGAGGGTAATGGGAAGGAAGAATGATTTTAAGAGTGTCCTCCCACCACGATTCGCATGATTTTGAGGTTTAAAACGAAAAATCGAACCAATTGCCAGAGAATGCAACCTCTCCAGAAGCGGGTAGCTGGCGTGGGGAAAGGAGGATAGGCTTCGTCTTTATAACCCCTTACAATGTTTGGTTTTCTGAGCATAGTTAATGGTTTTTTAAAGTGTTTTTAGGTAAATTACTCAGGGATTAGATACCAGAAAGGAAGCGCTTTAGCTTTATAGAGGAACATGTAATGGAGGAAGAGTTTGATCCAATGACCGGCCAGGCCAGGTTCGCCAACAGTATAAGAAACATCGCGACCCCATACAGGATACTTTTCATAATCGGGTACTATAGGGAAAACCGTGAGTGTGGCAGCCATGCCATTCCATATGCCATAACCTGAAGATATGATACAGGCAGCCCCCATTCGTCCCATCGATGCTTTGTGACGGTGGTCATGTCGATTGTGTAAAATACGGTCGGCAAGGTTAAGGGCCACCACTTTTCCCATAACCCCCGAGGGCATGCCTGTGCGTGGAGGTGTAGGAAAGATGGCAAGACCATTTTTATTGGTCATGGGTTTGCTGATGCTATGAGGAGGGGCAAAGGCAATACCGGCGGCATAGATGTTTGTGAAGACGGGGTTTTGATATATGGATGGCCAGTCGCGCACAGACCACTCTTCGAAGGGTTTGGGGGAGTAGTCAGCATCTACTTTCATCAATCCATTGGGTGCAAACAATTTGGAGGTAATGTCATTTCCCTGTTTATCGAATGCTTTAAGACCCACACCGGCAAAGGCGGGAATCAGCATAGCAAAATCGAAAGCCTGTGTATGTTTTTCACCTTCCAGGGTTTCGTAGTGTGCCAGGCCATTTTCGACTTGGGTAACTCCAGCACGTTTTATCCAATGGATGCCATATTCGGCTAGGATGGATTCGGTAAAAATTTTGGTAGAAGTATAATACCCCCCTTTTTGAATAAAAGCACCGCCCATGCCAAAATCTCCTAATTCATATTCATTGGTAATCCAGATGATTTCAGCCTTGTTGCGCAGTCCGTGTTTATTGATTTCGAAGGCCACATTGAGGGCATACTCGAAGGCTGCTCCCTGGCAAGTAGCGGTAGGATGTCCCGTTCCAATAAGAAAACGAAGATTTTCGCCTTTTTTCATTCGTTCGATGCACGCGCGCAAGGCTTTATTGGCTTCAACAGCGTGACTGTAGGTACAAACCGACACGGTGTTACCTGTTTCTGGGCCCAATCCGGGGGTTGCCTCAAAGTTAAGTTTAGGCCCCGTAGCATTGACAAGGTAATCGTATGGAACTGTTATCGTTTGTCCTTTGTTTTCGGAAGAAGTACCCTCAGCTTCAACGCATGGTCCCAAATTATCTTTCCCATCAGGAAAAATTCGAAGCGCCTTGGCTTGAATGAATTCAATTCCTTTTTTGCGATAAACCGGAGCCAGTTCAAATGAAACCTGTTCAGGTGTCATTTTTCCTATACCCACCCATATGTTTGATGGTATCCATTGATAACGACTGTTGGGGGCTATAACCGTTACTTTATGTTTGCTCCCTAATTTTCGTTTAAGGATGAGTGCGGCAGTGTGTCCGGCAATGCCGGCGCCCATTATCACGATATTTGCCATGTGGTTATAGATTTTGGTGTTTCAAATTTAGTAATCAAATTTAAATAATTATTTGCTTGGATAAAAATCCTGGAAGATTTTTCCTTGAAGGTCATGCTTGAATGGCTTCCTTCATTTTTTTACTTTAGCCCCAGCCATTTTTACAATGAAACAATGAATTCGTATTATACTGCCCTGATTATATTTATTCTTACCTACACAGGGATTATTTTTACCCGTCTGCCCAAAATGAATATTGACCGGCCTTCGGCGGCATTTTTTGGCGCTGTAGCCATGATTTTAACCGGTGTAGTGGGTTTTGATGAGGCTATTCAAGCTATTGATTTTAATACCATTGTTTTATTGCTTGGAATGATGATAGTCATTGCCACCTTGCAGCTCGATGGGTTCTTTTCATTGATTGCCAGCAAAACTATTTCGTATGCAGGCACTCGTTTTCGCCTGCTGCTGATTATAACCTTTGTAACAGGTTTGGCCAGTGCCTTTTTAGTAAACGATGCCGTGGTATTACTTTTTACTCCCGTTATTATTATTCTTTGCAGCAGTGCAGGACTCGATCCCATACCTTATCTTGTTGCTGAAATTCTGGCTTCCAATGCAGGCAGTGCCATGACTATCACGGGAAACCCTCAAAACATGCTCATTGGTATCAACTCGGGTATAGGCTACACGGAATTTCTTTTAAGACTATTGCCCATATCATTCATAAGCATGTCTGTCATTGTTGGAGTCATTCGATGGATGTACGCTTCGGAATTCAGCCATCATGGCAAATTGCGCTTTCAAGAGAATGGTTTTGAATACAATTATAAATCTATGCGTTGGTCGGTGGTTGTTTTTGCTGCCGTGGTGGCTGGTTTTTTCCTTCATCACAAGCTTCACCTTTCCATTCCGCTTATTGCACTTTCTGGTGCCGCCTTAATTTTGATCTTTGGTAAAATAAAGCCCTCTCAAGTTATCAGGCAGGTCGATTGGGTTTTGTTGCTTTTTTTTGCCAGCCTTTTTATTGTGGTTCATGCAGTGGAAAAGGTGGGTTTACTGACGCCTTTTTTAGAAAACAATTTGCTTAAGGAGACTGCTGGCGGCTTATGGGCCATTCATATTTTAAGTGTCGTGATGTCGCAAATTGTGAGTAACGTGCCTTTTACCATTATTATGCTTCCCCTGATGAAAGCCGCTCAAAGTGAAATTTTATGGCTGGCTCTGGCTTCTGCTTCAACCCTGGCAGGTAATGCCACCATTATTGGAGCCATGGCTAATCTTATAGTTATAGAATCCGCTGCGGCAAGAGGCGTAAAGATAGGTTTTATGGAGTTTTTGAAACCCGGGCTTGTTGTAACCTTTATATCTCTTGTTGTTTCATTTGTTATTCTTTATCTGCAAATGGTCTGGTAATGTCTGGGGTGCTTGTGCTTAATTTTGACTTATGGCTTAAGTAGGAAAATCATCTTTAAATTCATTTATGATAAAAATTCTGAAGTTTATATTTATTGCTGTCCTGGCCTCCGTAAGTGTTGTTATTGTGTGGTTTTATCTTTCTTGCCCTGTTTATCACTTTTCCGAACCTCAGCCCTTTAAAGGTGACAGTTTGTACAATCCTTATGATAATATTGAAGGTGCTCAATGGTTTGCTGGTAATTTTCAGGTTCAGTCCAAAGTGTGGATGGGGCTTACCAATGGGCGAAAAAATATGCCAGAAGCCATCTGGAAGGCTTATCGGAAAATGGGTTATGATATCATTGCCATATCCGACTATCAGTCTATCAATCGTGTTTTTAAAGATTCTGTAGGTTATGTGCCTGTATATGAGCATGGATATGGCATTTTCAAAACTCATCAAGTGTGCTTGGGCAGTAGGCGAGTTTTGTGGAGGGATTATCCTTTGGGTGCTTCTCTCTCGCAAAAGCAGCATATTCTGGATCTTTTGGGTAAGGATAATGATCTGGTTGCCCTTGCCCATCCCGATCTTCGTAACGGTTACAGGGTTGAGGAATTAAAATATTTATCAGGTTATCACCTTATGGAAGTGCTCAACGGGGCGCGCATCAGCCTTTCGCATTGGGATTCTGCTCTTAGCGCAGGCCATCCTGCTTTCATTCTTGCCGACGATGATGCCCACGATATTTACAAGCATGGTGAGACCGGGAACTATGTCACCATGGTTGCAGGCCGCTCTCTTTCGGCACAAGAAATAATAAATAGCTTAAAACGGGGTAGCGCTTACGGCGTCAGAGTACTTTTACAAAAACGAGAAAGTGATTTTATTCACAAATTACCTATGCTTGTATTTTGTGCAATGCATAACGATTCTTTGCGGGTGGTTTTTTCAGATACAGCCCTTGAAATTCGCTTTGTGGGCCAAAAAGGAAGGATTTTGGGAATTAACCGTCATTCTTCTAGTGGCATAATGCCATTCAGGGATGAAGATACATACATCAGGGTGGAAGCCGAATTTAAAGACAGAGCTATTCTATACATCAATCCGGTATTTCGCTATTCAGGAGACGTAATCAATTTGTCTACCAGGGCCGAAGTGAATACTGCAACTACTTTATGGAAACGGATCCTAATATTCTTAGGAACAGGTATATCCATTTTTACCTTTGGCATTTTAAAAAAGAAATACAAACGACATGAAGCGACGCAACATACCTAAAGCCCTGCTGTTACTATTGTGTCTATCTCTTTTAGTGAGAATGCTTCTTGCCGCCTGGCTCGAATTGGGCAATGATGAGGTTTATTACTACCAATACGCTTTGTATCCCTCTTTATCGTATTTCGATCATCCCCCCATGGTTGGTTGGCTTATTCGAGTCTTTACCATCAATTTATTGCTAAAAGGGGAATGGGCTGTACGACTTGTTGCTCTGTTTTGTGGTACGTTGAATACCTGGTTGATTTATTTGTTGGGCAAAAAGGTACACAATGCATGGGCAGGATTTTTAGCAGCCCTTCTTTATACTGCCTCGTTTTATGCTTTTATAATTTCGGGTACATTTATCCTGCCCGATGCTCCCCAAAGTTCTTTCTGGTTGCTGGGTATGCTGGCATTTCTCCATAGTTTGGGGGCCTCTGAAATCAACAAGGATGCTCGGCGATGGATTTTGATGGCAGGTCTTTTTACGGGTCTGGGCATGCTTTCAAAGTATACTGCAGTATTTTTATGGCTGGGAGCCGCAACATATGTCCTGCTATACAATAGAAAATGGCTGCTCAAAAAAGAATTGTATTTTTCTTTAATGATAAGTTTTGTGGTTTTTTTGCCGGTCTTAATATGGAATTATCGAAACGGTTGGGTAAGTTTTGGTTTTCACGGTGAACGGGTGGATGTTACACACAGCGGTTTGCATCTGGATTATTTTTTTAGAGAAGTAGGGGGTCAGGTGTTTTATAACAACCCAGTGAATGTGGTCGTCGGAGCCATGGCTATGTTTACTTTAGTGAAAGGGCAATGGTTTATGCCAAGGGCAAAAGGGCGAATTGTATTGTTGTTTTCTTTACCTCTGATTTTCATTTTCCCACTGATTTCGCTGGGGCGCGAAACCTTGCCTCATTGGAGCGGACCGGGGTATCATGGGGTAATTCTCATCGCAGCAAGTTGGCTTGCAGCAAGGTTTCCTGAATATTTGCCTCGCTCTATTAAATTTTCCATTGCATTTATGGCCATCGTTATCCTTGCTGGCATGGGACAAATTAAGGGAGGCTGGTTCATCAAACCTTCGGCCGGCGATGGTTATTACCGAGGGAAAAAAGATTTTTCGTTAGATCTTTATGGGTGGAGCCAGGTGGCAGGCAAAGTTATTCCTATTATGGATTCATTAGAAAGTCGGGGTATTATGCAGAAAGGGTCTTCTCTGGTGAGTTTTCGGTGGTTTCCTGCTGCCCATCTCGATTATTATGTGGCATTCCCTTCTCATCGATATGTAATAGCATGTGGCCCGCTCCATCGGATCCATCATTACTATTGGATTAATTCCTTTAGGGGTGGCCTTCGCCCCGGCGAGGATGCCTGGTACCTGGTTTCTGGTCGTGACTATCGCAAGCCCGAGGAGGTATGCCCAGGTTGCTGGGAAGAAATTTTTCCCGTCGATACTCTACCCATTACTCGAGGTGGAGATACTGTGAATTTTTTCTTCCTTTATGGCATGAAGTGTATTAAAGATTGCGAGTCACTGTTGAGTCTTGAGTCGCACTGAGGCTGAGCGAGCGGAAAATTCAGGTGCATATTGGCACTGAATTTCAGCAAAACCTGCAGTAAAATTTCCACCCTGAAAAACATCCACGCGGTATTCAAAAATATGTTTGCCTTCAGGTAGGTACTGAATAAAGAAATGGGTAGCTTCATCGCGCGTACTCTGATAAAATCCTATCCCATTTTGCCACTGGTATCCGGAGATTACATCTAGGGGTTCTGTACCTGCGGCATGGTAGTCTTTCAAATACACGTATTCCATGTCTTGGCTGTTGTCGACTATCAAACGAATAACCAGGCGGTCGCCGGTAACCAGGGGTAAGTTTGTAACGGGCATGAGTTGGAGCCCCTGGGAGGTTTGGCGTTCAACGTATACTTCTTTGCGCAAAAATATCCCTCCGCCCGCAGGTTCCGTTTTATCCATTTCTGTCTCATATCTTGCGAAAATACCCGCCCAACATTGCGAGCGCCCTGGATTGATGATTCTAACGGGATCAATTTCTTGGGTGAGTTCATCTTGGGTAAGCGATATCTTGAAATATTGGGTTCCGGCTTGTGTGGGCCCTACCTCGATGGGGCGCCCAGCTAACTCTATTCGAGGAATAGATTGGTCGTTTATCAGGTTTTCTCCGCGCAGCATTAGCGCAGCAAGTGCATCCATTGTAGCTGTTTTGTTGTCCCACATCTGCGTGCGCTTGTTGAAAAGAAGCCACTGCTTCATGGCCTCAACCTCCTGCGAATTGCCCCCTGCATGAGTAAAGGCTTCAATCATTACAGCCTGACTAAAAATACCTGATTCATACCAGTTATATCGGCCAGAACGAGCCCAATACATGCCTTTAGCGGGATCGTGTAAGGCTCTGTCGCGCAAAGAGCGAATGATGCGTTGAGCCGTGGAAGTG
>CALJNV010000020.1 GCA_937981455.1 uncultured Bacteroidales bacterium
GTGTAACGGTGGCATTGCCGGGATGGGCTTTGCGCGACAAAAGAATTGAAATGGGAGTTCCCACAATATTGCTTCGCCCCACTACTACACAATGTTTTCCTTGGGTTTCTATATTGTATCTCTCCAATAACTGCATAATACCCAGTGGGGTAGCAGGGATAAATCCCTCTTGTCCCGTCATCATTTTGCCCAGATTGATGGGATGAAAACCATCAACATCTTTTGCGGGATCGATTTCAGCAATAATACGCTCTACGTTGATGTGGGGAGGTAGCGGCAGTTGCACGATAAAACCGTCGATCTCCTTGTCGTGGTTGAGGAAATCTATGGCTTTCAATAATTCTTCTTCGGTGCTATTTGTAGGATACTTATACACTGAGGAGGTAATACCGGTCTCGTGGCAAGCTTTTTCCTTGGAGGCCACGTAAGATTGGCTGGCAGGGTCATCGCCCACCAGTATGGCAGCTAAATGGGGAGCCTTTTGCCCTCTATCGATAATGGTAGCGGTTTCCTTTTTTATTTCTTCCTTAATCTGTGCCGCAAGGGCTTTTCCATCGAGCAATACCATATAAAAATTTTTTACCTGCGTTTTTTGGCCTTGGCTGCTTGTTTCATGAGTTGCTGTTTACCCCCTCCGGCTACCATTTTCATCATGCGACGGGTTTCATCGAATTGTTTGATGAGGCGGTTGACTTCGGCTACATCAGTACCAGAGCCTTGGGCAATACGCTTTCTGCGGCTCCCATTAAGAATCAATGGATTTTGCCGTTCCTCGGGTGTCATCGAGAGAATGATGGCTTCGATGCCTTTAAAAGCATTATCATCAATATCGAGGTCTTTGATCATCTTACCCATGCCAGGAATCATAGCCATGAGGTCTTTCACATTGCCCATCTTCTTGATTTGCCTGATTTGTTGCAGGAAGTCTTCCAGGTTAAATTGATCCTGCACCAGCTTTTTTTGCAGTTTACGGGCCTCATCGGCATCAAATTGCTCCTGAGCCTTTTCCACCAACGAAACGATATCACCCATACCGAGAATTCGGTCGGCCATACGTTCGGGATAAAAAATGTCGATCGCGTCCATTTTTTCACCCAAACCCACAAACTTGATGGGTTTGTTGACAACGGCGCGAATGGTCAGGGCTGCCCCCCCTCGAGTATCACCGTCCAGCTTGGTAAGTACCACACCGTCGAAGTCGATTCGGTCATTGAAGGCTTTGGCCGTGTTTACTGCATCCTGACCAGTCATGGCGTCAACTACAAAAAGGGTTTCATGCGGATGAATGGCTTGCTTAATAGCAGCAATCTCATTCATCATCTCTTCGTCGATGGCAAGGCGTCCAGCTGTATCAATGATAACTACCTGGTGTCCGCTTTTATCTCGGGCATGGGTCAATGCATTGCGGGCAATTTTCACAGGGTTGCTGTTCCCCTCTTCGGTGTATACCTCGACCCCGATCTGCTCGCCCAAAACCTTTAATTGTTCTATAGCGGCCGGGCGATAAACATCGCAAGCTACTAACAAGGGCCGACGCCCTTTTTTATTTTTAATGAAATGCGCTAGTTTGGCGGAGAAAGTTGTCTTACCTGATCCCTGAAGACCAGCCATTAAAATAACAGTGGGAGATTCTTTGAGGTTGAGTTCTACCTTTTGACCTCCCATAAGGGCAACCAACTCGTCGTGAACGATTTTTACCATGAGTTGCCCCGGCGAAATGGAGGTAAGCACATTTTGCCCCAATGCCTTCTGCTTGACTTCGTCGGTAAATTGCTTGGCTACTTTATAGCTTACATCGGCGTCAAGAAGCGCTTTGCGAATCTCTTTCACTGTATCTGCCACATTGATTTCTGTTATGTGGCCCTGGCCTTTGAGTACCTTAAAGGCACGTTCAAGTTTCTCGGTAAGACCTTCAAACATGTTTCAAATTCCCTTTGATAAGTTAACCATTCAATTGAGCACTATAGGCTTCTATTTCTTTATTCATTTTTTTCACCAGTCCCTGCAATACGGTACCCGGACCTACTTCAATAAATGTTCGCGCGCCATCAGCAATCATGTTTTCCATGGTTTGGGTCCAACGAACCGGTGCCGTGAGTTGCTTAATGAGGTTGGCTTTGATGATTTCAGGGTCTTTTACGGGTTGTCCGGTTACGTTTTGGTAAATGGGGCAAATACCTTCGTGAAATTCAGTTTCGGCAATGGCCGAGGCCAATTCTAAACGGGCAGGCTCCATCAGCGGCGAATGAAAAGCACCTCCTACTTTTAAAGGCAAAGCTCTTTTGGCTCCTGCTTCTTTTAACTTTTCACAAGCCATTTCAACTCCTTTTATGGTTCCAGATATAACTAATTGTCCGGGGCTGTTGTAGTTGGCTGGCACTACAATTTCTTCGGTAATGCTCCGACACACTCTTTCTACTGTGGCATCATCGAGACCCAGAATAGCAGCCATAGTGGAGGGTTTCAATTCGCAGGCCTTTTGCATGGCCATAGCGCGAGCATACACCAAACGAAGTCCATCTTCAAACGATAAGACCTTATTGGCAACCAGCGCCGAAAATTCTCCCAGCGAATGCCCGGCAACCATATCGGGCTTGAAATCAGCTCCCAGTACTCGGGCTAAAATAACACTGTGCAGAAAAATGGCCGGTTGGGTTACCTTGGTCTGCCTGAGGTCTTCCTCGGATCCTTCAAACATGATTTCGGTAATCTTGTACTCCAGGATGCTATTTGCTTTGTTGAACAAATCACGCGCAAGGGATGATTTTTCATAAAGGTCTTTTCCCATACCTGGGTATTGGGCTCCCTGGCCCGGAAACACGTATGCTTTCATGCAATTTTTTTTAGGTTATACTTGCATTGCTCAGCTTTGCTATTCGATTGAGGCCGGCAATGTGTTTTTTTCGTCCTTTTGGCGGTGCAAAAGTAGCAATAATTTCGTATGCTGAAATTGCTTAATTTTGCCCCTAAATCAATCGTATGAATGTATGTTAAGCGAAGAAAGTGAATTTTGCATTGAAGAAACTCGAGAAAGCATGGATAATGCTTTAGCTCATTTCGAAAGAGAATTTCAAAAAATACGTGCCGGTAAAGCTTCCCCTCAAATGCTCGATGGAGTGAAGGTGGATTATTATGGCGTAATGACCTCAATCGACAAAGTGAGTAACATTACTACCCCTGACCCACGGCAAATTATTGTTCAGCCTTGGGAAAAATCTATGCTTGCTCCCATCGAAAAAGCCATACTTGCAGCCAACCTTGGCTTTAATCCACAAAATAATGGAGAAGTGCTCCGTATCATTGTGCCACCACTTACCGAGGAGCGTAGACGTGATTTGGTGAAAAAGGCTAAAATGGAAGCCGAAAACGCAAAAGTTGCAATTCGTAATGTTCGTCGCAATGCCATGGAAACCAGTAAAAAACTTAAAAAAGATGGTATTCCTGAAGACGAAATCGAGCAACTGGAAAACGAAATTCAAAAACTTACCGACAGGTACATCGAAAAGATTGACAAGGCTTTTGAAGCTAAAGAAAAAGACATTATGACCGTATAGTAAAGCTCATTTTTTGTAATGAAAAACTGCCTCAAAGTACTTGAGGCAGTTTTTTAATATTATGAGGGTTGTAAATTTTCTTTTGAGTTTTTACGATACATTCAACAAACAAGCTTTTTACCAAACAATAGTTTGGGGCTAATTTATAAGTACCCTTAATGATACCTGGCAGGGTCGGTATTTCTTTGTAAAAAAGGTAAAAATGAGGTTTAAATATTTAAAAGAAGCGCCTTCAAACTAACAAGGTGAGAAAAAGATTTTATGGGTATTGAAGTATGCCTCTTTTCCCATGTAGGGCCTCAAGTACACTGATGGCTAATGCTTCCATTTCGTTGCCCCCTGGATAAACCATCACAGGAGCTATCATTCCTACACGATCGATGATAAGTTTGATGAATCTTTGACTGTTAGCCAGGCCACCGGTAAGTATGATGGCATCTACTTTTCCGAAAAGCACTGGATAGAGCGAACCAATTTCTTTGGATACCTGATAAGCCATGGCTTCGAAGACTAATCTGGCTTTTTCATTGCCTGCTTCGTAGCCCAGATGTTCAATGTGTGCCACGTCTTCGGTGCCAAACCAAGCCATCATACCTCCTTCTCCCATTACCATTTTCAGTAATTCGTCTTTATTGTATTTTCCACTGAAGCATAAACGAATCAAATCACCTGCCGGTAAGGTGCCACTGCGTTTAGGGCTAAAAGGACCGTAACCATCGAAGCCCTGGTTAACATCAATAACACGTCCTTTATGATGTGCTCCAACCGTTATGCCTACACCCATGTGGGCTACAATCAAATTGAGGTCTTCGTAATTTTTTAGCACACTTTTGGCATATTTTTTTGCCACGGCTTTTTGATTGAGGGCATGAAAGACCGATTTTCGTGGAAATAAGGGATGACCACCAACTCGGGCAATTTCGTCCATTTCGTCGACCACGATAGGGTCAACAATGAAAGCACGTGCACCCTCAATGCTTTGAGCCAAGTCATCGGCCAATAAAGCGCCCAGATTTACACTGTCTTGTCCTGAGGGGTTGTGTATCAGATCGTATTTTAATTGTTCGTTGACTTCGTAAACACCTGATTTTAAGGGTTTAACTAGTCCTCCACGACCTACAACCGCTTTAATTTTCGAAATATCAATGTCTGCGTTTCGTAACTCTCGCAAAATAGCCTCTTTGCGGAAATCGTATTGGTCGATAATGTTTTCATATTTCTGACATTCTGAGGCCGGATGCATGATTTTATTGAGGTAAACCATTTTGGTTTCGTCAAAAATGGCCACTTTGGTAAAACAGGTTCTAGGGTTGACAACCAAAATACGCTTGGGTTCGCTAGGTGCTATCATGGACTTGGCTTTTTTATTGATAACAGTTTAAATATAGATTTGTTTTGAATGATTTACATGTTTCGTCGGTATTGCCCCCCTACCTCAAACAAGGCCTGGGTGATCTGACCAAGTGTTGCAAATTTGGTAACTTTCATCAATTCTTCAAAAAGATTTTCACCCGTGAGAGCTGTCTTTTTCAGGTGGCTAAGGGCCTGGGTTGCCTCTGGTTCCCAGGTTTTTTTTACGTTTTCTACAGTTTCCAATTGCCATTGCTTTTCTTGTTCAGTTGCACGGATGACTTCGGAGGGAATGATTGTTGGCGAACCTTCTTTCGACAGAAACGTGTTCACACCAATGACCGGCAGTTTTCCACTGTGCTTGAGGGTTTCATAATACAACGATTCTTCCTGAATTTTGCTTCGTTGATACATAGTTTCCATGGCGCCGAGCACTCCTCCTCGCTCATTCAAACGTTCAAATTCTTTCAATACGGCCTCTTCTACTAATTGGGTTAATTCGCGAATGATAAAGGACCCTTGCAGGGGGTTTTGGTTTTTGTTGAGTCCTAATTCATGGTTAATAATTAGTTGTATAGCCATAGCCCGCCGCACAGATTCTTCGGTGGGTGTTGTGATGGCTTCGTCGTAGGCATTGGTGTGCAATGAATTGCAATTATCGTAAAGGGCATAGAGAGCCTGAAGCGTAGTACGTATGTCGTTAAAATCTATTTCTTGGGCGTGCAATGAGCGGCCTGAAGTTTGTATGTGGTATTTAAGCATTTGAGAGCGCGCATTAGCTCCGTAGCGATATTTCATGGCTTTGGCCCAAATCAAGCGGGCAACGCGTCCCATTACGCTATATTCGGCATCCAATCCATTGGAGAAAAAGAAAGAGAGATTAGGCGCAAAATCATCGATGTGCATGCCGCGGCCTAAATAATATTCAACAAAAGTGAAACCATTGGCAAGGGTAAAAGCCAATTGGGTGATGGGATTTGCACCTGCTTCGGCGATGTGGTATCCGCTGATGCTCACCGAATAAAAGTTATTTACCCGATGATCAATAAAATATTGCTGGATGTCGCCCATGAGTTTTAAAGAAAAATCGGTTGAAAAGATGCAAGTGTTCTGGGCCTGGTCTTCCTTCAAAATGTCTGCTTGAACGGTTCCACGAACCTTGTTGAGGGTATAATCCTTGATGTTTTCATAGATTTCGGGCGGAAGAACCTGATCGCCGGAGATGCCCAGCAATAGCAAGCCCAATCCGTCGTTGCCTTCGGGAAGCGGCATATTGTATCGCGGCCTTCGAGTCCCGCGCTGGGCATACAATGCTTCAATTTTTTGTTTAACCTCGGTTGCGAGGCCGTTTTGACGAATATAAAGCTCGCATTGTTGGTCGATGGCTGCATTCATGAAAAAGCCTACCATGGCAGGTGCGGGTCCATTGATGGTCATCGACACCGAGGTCTTGGCATCAGCCAAATTGAAGCCAGAGTAAAGTTTTTTCATATCGTCGAGGCAGCAAATGGAAACCCCGCTGTTGCCTATTTTCCCATAAATATCAAGACGCAGGCCAGGGTCGCGACCATAAAGAGTTACAGAATCGAAGGCTGTACTCAAACGTATAGCTGGCATGCCATGACTTAGGTAATGGAATCGTTTGTTGGTGCGTTCAGGACAGCCTTCACCGGCAAACATTCGGGTGGGGTCTTCTGCTTCGCGTCGAAAAGGAAAAACCCCCGCCGCATACGGAAATTCTCCCGGCAATCCTTCTTCAAGCATCCAGGCCGCCAGGTCACCTTTCGATCGCATCTGGGGCAGAGCTACTTTGGGAATTTTTAAATGTGAAAGGGTTTCGATCTGCGTTTCAACACAAATTTCTTTATCTCTTACCTTATACGAATAGGTGGGCTCACGGTAAGCCTTATATTTTTCAGGCCATTGTTCTACTTTTGCCCGTACTTCCGGATCTATTTCTTTTTGAATTTCTTCGATTTTAGCTTTGAGTATGTTATTCAGTTGAGAAGGGTTTTCTGCAAGCATTAAAAGGCTTTCTTCGAGGGCTTGCAATTGATGGATATAATCTGCTTGCCGGACCGCCCAACGGTTGTAATTCCTTACTGTTTCTGCTATCTCAGATAGGTAACGTTCGCGATGTGGAGGGATGATTTTTATACGTGTGGCCTCCAACTGGGACTGGCCGGTTTCAACCGGTTGAAATTTCAATGGTATTAACTGGTTGATTTTTTGGGTAAAGGCTTCAAAGAATCGATTGACCCCGGCATCGTTAAATTGTGAGGATATGGTAAGAAACACAGGCATATTTTCCGCAGGCTCCTCGAATTTATGGTGGGTGCGCTGGTATTGTTTTCTGACGTCGCGCAAGGCATCGGCGGCTCCTCTTTTATCGGCTTTATTGATGACTACAAAGTCGGCAAAATCGATCATATCTATTTTTTCGAGTTGCGAAGGAGCTCCAAATTCTGGAGTCATTACGTATATGCTTATATCGCTATGATCGACGATTGCTGTGTCGCTTTGGCCAATGCCCGAGGATTCCAAGAAAATGAGGTCGAAGCCCGCATGGCGCATAGCACATAGCACTTCAGCGATGTATTTCGAGAGGCTTTGGTTCGCCTGTCGGGTGGCTAGGGATCGCATAAAAATGCGCGGATTGCTAGCCGTGTTCATTCTGATGCGATCGCCCAGAAGAGCACCTCCGCTACGGCGTTTGGTGGGGTCCACCGATACCACTGCAAATTTTTTGTCTGCATAATTTTCAAGCATGCGTTTAAGCAATTCATCGGTTAAAGAAGATTTTCCAGCACCCCCTGTGCCCGTAATCCCTATGACAGGTGTAGTGGATTTATTGCAATCCTTCAGCATTTCGTTAATCAGACGTTCAGCGGCCTCCGATCTGTTTTCTATTGCTGAAATCAATCGCCCCAATGCTCGGTAATCTTGCTTTTTGATGTCCGGTACAGCCACGTCTTCCAAATTCCCTATGGGAAAATCACATTTTGACAGTAGATCATTTATCATTCCTTGAAGTCCCATCCTGCGACCATCATCGGGTGAATAGATGCGGGCTATGCCATAGGCATGAAGCTCCTCTATTTCATGTGGAAGTATGACACCTCCACCCCCTCCAAAAATTCGAATATGTCCACATTTTCTCTCATGTAGCAAATCGTACATGTATTTAAAAAATTCCATATGCCCACCCTGATAAGAGGTTACAGCAATGGCCTGCACATCCTCCTGAATGGCACAATCTACTATTTCTTGCACCGAACGGTCGTGACCCAGGTGAATGACTTCTGCACCCGAGGCCTGCAAAATACGACGCATAAGGTTTATAGCTGCATCATGGCCATCAAACAAACTGGCTGCAGTTACAATACGGATGATGTTGTGGGGTTTGTATACTGTTGTTTCAATCATGCATTCGTTTTTTTATTACAAACATATAAAAATTATACAATGTTTAAATTTTTCTCAAACGTTTGCGGGATTCTTTCATATTCCTGATTTGAATGCATGACCCCCACTTTTACTCTATGTGCCCGAACAGAGGTAATCAATTGCTTTTGATAAAGTTCGGCTTTTGGTTTTTTGTACTTAGTGTTGCAAATGACTAAAACCAAATCTTAAAGTGAAGTAAGACACTGACAAACCAGTCGTAACAAGGTTGGAAGCCAGAAACCAAAAATGTTTTTATTAAAACGTAGGAATACTTGATTAAGCCTCTCAGTAAAATACGCACGATGAGCGAAAAAATCGCTAATTTTGCCTGTTTGTTTTGTTGAATATATAAAATATTGATATTCAATATATAAAACGTCTAACCCTAATTAATTTAAACACAATGTCGAAAAAAAGCGAGAAACATGTTTACCTGTTCGGTAACCGAAAGGCCGAGGGTAACGGCAGTATGAAAAATCTACTGGGAGGTAAGGGAGCCAACCTAGCCGAAATGAACTTAATAGGTATGCCCGTTCCCCCGGGATTTACAATTACCACCGAAGTTTGCGACCTATACTACAAGTTAGGGCAGCAGGCCGTTGTCGACCTCATAAAAGATGAGGTTGAAGCCGGGGTGCGTTTTATTGAAAATGTAATGGAAACGCGCTTTGGGGATTCTCAAAATCCGTGCCTGGTATCTGTTCGTTCTGGAGCACGAGCCTCCATGCCTGGAATGATGGATACCATTCTTAATCTGGGCCTGAACGACCAGGTAGTAGAAGGTCTTGCCCGTAAAACCGGCAACCTTCGTTTTGCATGGGATAGCTATCGCCGCTTTGTTCAGATGTATGGCGATGTAGTACTGGGACTTAAACCCGTTTCAAAAGACGACATTGACCCGTTTGAAGAAATTATTGAACACCTCAAAGAAGAAAAGGGGGTTCACCTCGATACCGACCTGACGGCTGACGACTTGAAAGAATTGGTCGTTAGATTCAAGAATGCAGTTAAAGAGCGCACTGGGAAGGATTTCCCGCAAAATCCGTGGGATCAGCTTTGGGGAGCTATTATGGCTGTATTCAATTCATGGATGAACGACCGTGCCATACTCTACCGCAAACTGAACAATATACCCGATGAATGGGGCACTGCTGTTAACGTACAAGCTATGGTGTTTGGCAACATGGGTATCACTTCAGCCACAGGCGTTGCCTTTACGCGAGATGCAGCTACCGGCGAGAAATTATTCAACGGGGAATACCTTATCAATGCGCAAGGTGAAGATGTGGTAGCAGGTATTCGTACCCCCCAGCAAATTACACTCGAAGGTTCAAGACGTTGGGCCGCTCTGGCAGGCATTTCAGAAGAAGAACGCAAGACCAAATACCCATCCCTGGAAGAAACCATGCCCCAAGTATATCGCGAGCTTTATGAAATTCAGGAAAAACTGGAGAAATATTTCCGTGATATGCAAGACATCGAGTTTACCATTCAGGAGGGTCGTCTGTGGATGCTTCAGACTCGAAATGGTAAACGCACCGGGGCTGCCATGGTAAAGATTGCCATGGACATGCTTCGCGAAGGCATGATTGACGAGCAAACCGCCTTGCTGCGCGTAGAACCTAATAAATTGGATGAACTTCTGCATCCGGTTTTTGAAGCCGATGCCATGCGTAAGGCCAAAGTTATTGCCAAGGGCTTGCCTGCCTCTCCGGGTGCTGCTACAGGCCAAGTGGTATTTAGTGCCGACGATGCCAAAGAATGGGCCAAAAAAGGTGCCAAGGTGGTATTGGTTCGTATTGAAACTTCTCCGGAGGATTTAGGTGGAATGGACGTGGCAGAAGGTATCCTTACCGCTCGCGGGGGCATGACCAGCCATGCGGCTGTTGTAGCTCGGGGTATGGGTAAATGCTGCGTCTCAGGCGCTGGATCCATCAAGATTGATTATAAAGCCAAGACCTTTGAGGCCAATGGCAAATTGTATAAGGAAGGCGATTGGATTTCATTGAATGGTTCTACGGGTGATGTATACGAAGGCAAAATTGCAACCCGCGATGCAGAACTTAGCGGCGACTTTGGTGAATTAATGGCTTTGGCTGACAAGCACAGCCGTATGTACGTGCGCACCAATGCCGACACCCCCCACGATGCACAGGTAGCTCGCAATTTTGGCGCTAAGGGTATCGGTCTGTGCCGTACTGAGCACATGTTTTTTGGCGGTGAAAAAATCAAGGCGATGCGTGAAATGATCCTGTCCAACGACGAACAAGGCCGTCGTAAGGCCCTGGATAAATTACTTCCTATGCAGCGCGCTGATTTCGAGGGTATTTTTGAAGCTATGCAAGGATTACCCGTTACCATCCGCCTGCTCGATCCCCCTCTGCATGAATTTGTACCCCATGAAGAGGCCAACCAAAAAGAAATGGCTAAAGAAATGGGCGTGAGCGTTGAAGAAATCAAGCGGAAAGTTGAAGAGCTCCACGAATTCAATCCTATGCTCGGACATCGGGGTTGCCGCTTAGGAAATACCTACCCCGAGATTTCGGAAATGCAAACCCGCGCTATTATCGAGGCTGCCCTCAACCTCAAAAAACGCGGCATTAAGGCCCTCCCTGAAATCATGATTCCTCTCACAGGCACCCTCAAAGAAATGCAGATGCAGGAAGATATCGTTCGCAACACAGCTGAAAAAGTTTTTGCTGAATATGGCGACCGAATCGATTACTTGGTGGGTACTATGATTGAAGTTCCCCGTGCCGCCCTCGTTGCCGATCAAATCGCCCAATCGGCAGAGTTTTTCTCGTTCGGTACCAACGACCTTACCCAGATGACCTTTGGTTACAGCCGCGACGATGCAGGAAAATTCCTGCCCATTTACCTCGATAAAGGCATCCTCAAGCACGATCCTTTCCAAGTGCTCGATCAGGAAGGTGTAGGACAACTTATTCGAATGGCTGTGCAAAAAGGTCGTAGTACCCGCGAAAAGCTTAAAGTCGGTATTTGCGGTGAACATGGTGGTGAACCTTCAAGCGTTGAATTCTGTCATTTCACCGGCTTCGATTATGTAAGTTGTTCGCCTTTCCGTGTTCCTATTGCCCGCCTTGCCGCTGCTCAGGCTGCTGTCAAAGAGGCAGCTACCCATGAGGTGAAAGAAAAAAAATCTAAAAAAGATAAAAAAGATAAGGAAACTAAAAAGAAAGATAAAAAGGACAAGGAACTTAAAAAGAAAGAAAAAAAGGACAAAAAAGACAAGAAAAAAGATAAGAAAAAGTAAGAGTTCCTAAACAATCTCTAAAAAGTGGGGCTGTCCTGAATTTTGAGGACAGCCTCTTTGTTTTTAACCCATATTTTCTTCCTGCACAACGAATAAAGCAAAAATAGGATGAAAATTACATAAAAATTCAATTTTAATCTCTGCGATTACTGATTGGTTTGACGAGTGATAGAGTGGAGGTTTGCTCTTTTTTCAAGCCTTCTTCGTTGGAAACGCAGAAGTTCGCCAGTTAATACTACAGGCATGGTTCCAAATACAATCAATATCCAATCTTTAAGGGATAGGCTAACCGTTCGGAACATTTCGCCGCCAGCTTCTACTATCAATGCTTGCCCTAAAATAATTAATCCTACAACTATAACAAACCCTGGATTCGAAATTAAATTTTTAAAGGCACTTTCGTTCGTGCCAAATGCTTTAACATTGAAAAGATTCCAGAATTGAAGCATGACAAAGGTTGTAAACACGATAGTAAGTTCTTGGGTTGAGATACCCTTCCCCCTGGCATTAAAATAAGCATATAACGTCATAGAGACTATAACAAACAACAACCCTCCGCCTAAAATCCACTTCAACATAGCCCGGGTTATAATAAAATCCTTATTATTTCGGGGTTTTTTTTTCATTACCTGGGGTTGGGG
>CALJNV010000021.1 GCA_937981455.1 uncultured Bacteroidales bacterium
TGGTGGCCTGGCTGATATGGAAATTTGGCCCTCAGATAAAGACTTTTATCGATAAATATTTTAATTGGCTGGCCTGGGGTTTCACCATTTTGCTCATTGGAGGGTTTGTGGTATTAAAATATGCCGTATAAAGCATGAAAATATTAGGCCTTATTGGCTACCCCCTTACACACTCTTATTCCCCAGCTTATTTCTCTAAAAAGTTTGCCAACGAAGGAATTGATAATTTTACCTATCAACTTTTCCCTTTGCGAAGTATCGAAGAGCTTCCAGAACTCTTGGAAAAAGAACCCCATTTGATAGGATTTAATGTTACCATTCCCTACAAATCGGCCATTATTCCATATTTACACACCCTATCAGAAGAAGCTCGTAAGATAGGCGCAGTAAATACAGTATTTGTCAACCGTGAAAAACTATCTCTGCACTTGATGGGTCATAATACCGATGCACCAGCTTTCGAATATACCCTAAAAGAAATACTTCCGTCAACTGCTATCAAGGCGCTGATTTTAGGTAGTGGAGGCGTTGCAAGGGCCGTCATTTACACACTTACCCAAATGGGAATTGATTATGATATCGTAAGCAGGAATAAAGCCAACGGGATTACGCATACCTACGAAACCCTAACCCAGCAAATAATTGCCGAACATCAACTAATTATCAATTGCACCCCTCTGGGAATGTATCCTGAAACGCATAAGTGCCCCTTTTTGCCATACAATGCGCTCACACACAACCATATTGTTTATGATTTAATATACAATCCGCAAGAAACTCTTTTATTAAAAAAAGCAAGAGCCCAAGGAGCGTTTTGTAAGAATGGATTAGATATGCTGCATCGGCAAGCCGACCTTGCTTGGAAATTTTGGCAAAAGGCATTAAATAACTCTGAGAATATGCCCCACCCTTAGCGGTTTGGAAGGGTGAATATGATTAAGACGAGCCAGGTGGCCAATTGTAGTCCCAAACTTACGCGCAATTTTACCTAAGGTATCGCCTTTGCGGATGGTGTAGTAAACTTCGTGCGCACCAACCAAAGAATCACTGGGCGAGGATTTGGCCGTGAGTCGTGTACGGGATTTTAGGAAATCATGGGTGATGTAAACACATTCTTGTCGGAGAGTTCCTTTTTCAAAATCGATCAACTTTTCAGGGTCAATAGCCTGGTCGTAGTACCTCAATTCGAAATGCAAATGGGGACCTCGTGAACGGCCTGTACTGCCTCCTAAGCCTATGAGCTCGCCAGCTTTTATCTTTTGTCCCGGTTCAACTAATATTTTTGAAAGGTGAGCGTAATAAGTCTCAAAACCATTATAATGCCTGATGACGACTAATTTTCCAAAACCTTTTCTATTGTTTAATGCTATTCTGACCACCCCGTCAAAAGCAGCCTTGACAGGATCTCCGAGATTAAGCTTAATGTCAACTCCTTTGTGAAAACGGCGCCCCCTAGGACCATAACCATTGAGCACCTTGCCATCGGAAGGGGGGTAGAAACCATGCAAGGAGTCTATAAGGTAAAGCCAAATAGAATCTGGAATCTCAGGAACATTTCGATAAGCAAAAATTTGATGCGTCTCCCAATTTTGCATAATTAGGTCGTCAATCTCATCACTATCATTGTCGTCATCGATCACAGTTCGGATGTCTGGTATTACTCGATAATTTGTATCGTTGGGGTGCTGAGAGTAACCCCCCCCTGCTATGGTAAGCATACCTAGCAAGACCAGCGCTCTTTCAATCAATAACTTAAAATTCATTTACCCTTCAAATTAAATAAAACATACAACATAACTGGTTTCGAAGCGCAAGTTAAGAATTTTTTATTGTTCATCCTCAAATCATCTTCCGCCCGCAATGCTTGCAGTATATGGCATCGTTTTCATTGCGGGTATGGCAAGCGAAGCATCGCCGAGTTTTTCGCACTGCTTTTGAAACCTCTACGGAAACTAAACCAGTGGGTACTGCAATGAAAGCGTAACCTAATAACATCATTAATGTGGCTAAAAACTTTCCTACGATTGTGGTGGGCACAATGTCGCCATAACCGACAGTGGTGAGAGTAACAACAGTCCAATAGATGCTTTGCGGTATGCTTGTAAAGCCCCCCTCCGGCCCTTCAATGATATACATTAAAGTTCCGAGAATGATGATTGATACAATAACAACAGAAATAAAAACCATGATTTTGTATCTACTAGCAACCATGGCTCTGTAAATCCCCCTGGCCTCAACCATAAAGCGGGTCAATTTTAAAATGTTGAATATACGTAGAATACGAATCAGACGAATGATAAGAAGAAAATGGCCTTCAGGATAAAAAAGTGTTAAATAAGAAGGTAAAATAGACACAAGATCGATAATACCCCAAAAGCTTTTAAGGTATACCAAACGGTGGGGTACCGACCAAATGCGCAGGAGATATTCGATCGTAAAAAGAATTGTAAACCCCCATTCTACATATTTTATCCAGGTTGATGATCCTGGAATACTCATCATCATCACAACACCTACACTAAGTATGATGAGATAGATAAGAATTAGATCGAACCATTTACCGGCTGGTGTTTGTGTTCCAAAAATTACCACGAAGGTTTTACGTCTGAGCCTTTTTAAATCCATAGTTTTATAAGATTCTCCTTATCATTTTCAATTTGTGTGTGTATCTCATGGTTTCCCGATTGAATATGCCCTGATGGTCGAAAGCATCGATACGTACTTTGCCGGAAGCATGCACTATATGGCCTTCACCATTGAGAAGGCCCACATGAATAATTTTTCCATCGATATTTTCAAAAAAGGCCAGATCGCCTGCTAATGCTTCTGAAGCAAAAGGAATATCGACGCCAAACTCAGCCTGCTGCCAGGCATCGCGAGGAAGTAATATACCCGAAGCGCGGAAAACTAATTGAACAAATCCGGAACAATCCACACCTAATGGAGTACGCCCTCCCCACAAATAAGGAGCATTCAACCATCGAAGGGCATTTTGCAAAATAATGTTGGAGTCCTTGTTAATACACAATTCTCGCACATCACCCATGTATCGGTAAAATTTATCCCCTACCCTTAATCGTCCATGTTCATCCCGTTCGGTCATCGCTCCAAATGTCAACCATTGACGCTCTCCGGTATCTTCATCCGCAATGGGGATGATGAGTTCGTGACATACAACCTGCTTGCAATTCTGAGATAGGCTTTGAAAAGGCTCTACTTCCAGTATGTCGACCCAGCCCCTATAAGCGTCTATGAGGCTTTTAACCAAAAACCAACCATTTCTTTTTTCTAATAATTCAACCCTTTCTCCAAATAGCAGTTGATTTATCAATTCGCTGCGGTGAGAGGGTTCGGCCCTCATAGCGGCTACAGGCATTCTGCAAACTAATTCGGGTCTTTCCATCATTGCTTAATTTTATACCTTTATCTTTACAGCTTCACAATTTTCTGTATAAAGATTTGATTTTGAATTTCAATCCTTACCCAGTAAACTCCAGAATTTAAATTTTTTACATGAATATATTCGTTGGAAAAAACGTGAAACCGAATATTTATTAATTGGCGGCCAGCAATATCGTATACCAACACATTGGCCGATTCTGCACCCTTGGCTTTCATTGCAAGGCCTGAAATTGAGAAAACATCGATGACTGGATTTGGAACTATTTGCAATTCATGGTCTAAGAAAGGGTTTTCTTCGATTGCCAAGGGGGTTCCCTCTAGGGTAGTGAGACCTGTATTCAAAGGATCGAGAAAAGGGCTAAGACGAAGAGTATCTGACGTTCCATTGGAATCCCAATGATAAGAAAATTTACCAAAATAGTCGGGTTGGTTAAGGCTTGCTGAATCGCATGAGGCTTGCCCCCCTGTAAGTGTGCCCACCAGAAGCCCATCGGGATTGAAGAGAGGTGAGCCTGAAGATCCTCCTTCAGTAACTCCATGACCACTGGCTGTGGCAGACCAAATCACCTTCCAATGGGTGCCGGGAGTGTTCTCCCAATTCGAAGAAACTAAAGGGGTAGAAAACGTAGATATTTTCTTTAAATCTCCTTGTGGATGATGGATGCATACACCGTGCGAGGCAGGTTCATCAATTCTGGACCAGCCAGAAAAATAGGCTCTGGCACCCGTCGGAATTCCTTGAAGAAGTGTTAGCAAATAAAAATCGCTTCCCAAATTGCCATTGACTATATCTGAGGCTGCCTTTTTGAGGCCTCCAATAGACATTTTCTTCTCAGGTTCTACAATCGGATTGGGACAATCATCGGCCTCATAATTGAAAAAAAACTGCCATTGTGCCACATTCTCGGGAGTAGCTCCCTTACCGCAATGATTGGCTGTCAAGATGTATGGCGTTTTATCACGAGATGTGTTATTTACTAGCACCCCTGTACACCAATACACCGATTGCTTGTTACGCACCAGTATTCTGACTACTGCATCGCGTTGGTCTTTCCAATCGCTGCCTTCCGGGCAATTTACATTTACCTCGCAGGCTCCACTACCTCCAATACGCGTATTTTCAGGGTATAAAACGACACCTATTCCGGAAAGCTCAAGTGCTAATTTATTGAGGTGTCTTTCGGGTAGATTCCAGATAATATCTACATAATCTCCCTCAATCAGAGGAAAACTGTAAGGGCCTCCGGTTAACAAGCTTTTATCAATTTTTTTTAAAACACCTCTTACAGAATTTCTGTAAAACAATTCTCCCTCTTCAGGCAATGCGAGTTTTTTAAAATACAGAATGAGACCTCTCACTCCCGCAACATAAATGCGTATTTTTCCTGATAAAAATCCTTCTTTGCTCTCCAAATAAGCTTGCTGATTTAAATTTATCGAAGTATCAAATACCTTTCCAACGTGGGAAACCAATGAATGCGAGACATTTTTATTCTCTTGATCATCGAAGAACTTAGCAGGCAAGTCAATTTTTAAAATTTGTAGGTAACCTGTATCCGTCCCTTCTTGCCCTTCACTTTTTAAATCTTGAGCATTTAGAAGCGTTGAAAACAAAAAAAATGATAAAACCAACACAAATAGGAGAATTCGCAATTTTTTGAGCATTGATGTCTAAAATATTTAATTTACAAACCTAATACTTTTCAAAAAACTTTTAAAGTATTTTTAGTAGCTGTATACAATTTCAATTCAATACGAGAAGTTTCAAAATGAAACTTTTGCA
>CALJNV010000022.1 GCA_937981455.1 uncultured Bacteroidales bacterium
CAGATGAAGCTCTTTGTCAGGCCAGTTAGGTCTTACCTGACTCCAACGTGTAATTACACCCTGTGCTTCGGGCTCCCATATTTTCTTGAGCTCTGATACGGTTAAATAATCAACCCAGGTATTTTCTTTATTAACAACTACGGCCATCCCATCGTATGCTACTTCCAAATCAATGAATGAAATATTATTTTCTTTGCATAACTGAATCTCGGATTCTTTTATTTCCCGAGAAGCATCGGAAATGTCGGTTTCATTCCGCCCAAACTTCTTAAAACCACCGCCTGTTCCAGAAATTCCTATGGTTATGACCACGTTGGGATACTCCTTCCTGAACTCTTCCGCTACGGCTTCAGTGATAGGATAAACCGTGCTCGATCCATCAATCTTGATTTCTCCCTTGATCAGCTTCGGATCCTGACTTGAAGTACCTGTGCCACACGAAGCAAGCAAAATTGTTATGGCAACTAATAAAATGGCATTTAGTTTTCTAAACATAAAATATTGTTTTTAAAATTGTTTGCAAAGGTTCGTAGATTATGTTATGTTAATGTTAAGCGATATTTAATTTAGAATTAATTTTAAAACTAAAATCAATGTGCCGGTCAGTTCTATGAGTTCTTTGGGAAAGCATATTATTGAGCTGATAATTTTCTATAAACCTCTTAGATGCAAAATTACAATAAAGCGGATGGTTACTTTGAGGCGCTAAACCATATATCCATGAAAATTGCATGGGATGTAGGGGAATTTTTTTTCAAATTTTTTTTGAAAACTTAAAAAAGTTTTAGCGTCCATATTAAACCGATTTAGCCATTAATAAAAAGGGCTTTAACAATTTAGAAACTTTTTAAATTATTAAATTTAAAAAAGATTTTGGTGTAAAGTTATTGACAAACGGTATAAATTTTATATTTTTGCCAACGATGAAAGCCAATCCTTGTGATTTTGTTTTCATTGGTTTGTAAATTGTTTTTGGTTAAAGTTTGGAGAAGCGGGGGACGAATCCCCCGTTTTTTTCTTGAAACACGAATAAATCTAAACCGGCGCCTTGCTAAGCATGACGCCGGTTTATGATGAGTCTGGAGGATGTAAGCCTGCTGACGGATTATTGATTAACAAAAACAATACCTTGGGTATTAGCATCAGCCAAAATCTTACGGTCTTTGTCTACCGAGCCAGAGAGAATCATTTTAGATAGCACATTGAGCACTTCTCTCTGCATAGCCCTTTTAATGGGGCGAGCACCAAACTGAGCGTCGAAACCTGCACGGGCAATGTATTCCACAGCAGCATCAGTAAACTCAAGCGTAATATCATTGGTAGCAAGGGTTTGAGCCACTCGTTCAAATTGCATGCGAGCAATTTGAACCACCTGGTTCCATGTCAATGGTCTGAACATGATTATTTCATCAATTCTATTAAGAAATTCGGGTCTGATGCTTCTTTTAAGAAGGTCAAACACTTCATCCCGGGTCTGATGAATCAATTGCTCATCAATATGCTCAGCATTCTCAGGTATTCTTTCTCTGATGATATGCGAGCCAATGTTAGAGGTCATGATGATGATAGTGTTTTTAAAGTTAGCGGTTCGGCCCTTGTTATCGGTCAGACGTCCATCGTCGAGCACTTGCAGTAAGATATTAAAGACGTCAGGATGAGCCTTTTCTATTTCATCAAGCAAGACGACGGAATAGGGTTTGCGTCTCACGGCTTCGGTAAGCTGGCCGCTTTCATCATAACCCACATAACCCGGGGGAGCCCCGATGAGTCGGGAAACTGAATGTCTTTCCTGGTACTCTGACATATCGATACGCACCATATTGTTTTCATCATTGAAAAGGAACTCAGCCAGGGCGCGCGCCAGCTCTGTCTTTCCTACACCTGTGGTGCCCAGAAAGATAAATGAACCTACCGGGCGTTTCTGGTCTTGCAAACCCGCACGGCTCCTTCGAATGGAATCAGCCACAGCCGCAATGGCTTCATCCTGACCTACTACACGTTTATGAAGATATTCCTCCAGGTGGAGCAATTTCTCGCGCTCGCTTTGCAACATTCGGGCAACGGGAATCCCCGTCCATTTACTGACCACCTGTGCTACCTCCTCAGCCGTAACCTCTTCATTGATCATAGGTTTATCTCCCTGTATATCAATGAGTTGACGTTTGAGCCGTTCAATTTCATTTTCAGCCTCACGAACCTTACCATATCTAAGCTCTGCAACGCGACCATAATTGCCTTCACGCTCGGCTTGTTCGGCCTCGATGCGGTATTGTTCGATAGCCTTTTTGTTCTGCTGAATTTGCTCGATGATATTTTTTTCGGCCTGCCACTTGGCGCGCAGCACATTGCGGTCCTCATTAAGGCTGGCCAGCTCGCGTTGAAGGTTCTCAAGTTTTTCTTTATCGCCTTCGCGTTTAATGGCTTCACGTTCGATTTCCAGTTGGCGAATACGGCGTTCAATGGTTTCGAGCTCATCAGGCAGGGAGTTGATTTGAAGCCTAAGCCTTGAGGCCGCTTCATCGATAAGATCTATGGCTTTATCAGGTAAGAAGCGGTCGGTAATGTATCGCTGTGAGAGCTCGACAGCAGCAATGATGGCTTCATCTTTAATCCTTACCTTATGGTGGTTCTCGTAGCGTTCGCGAAGCCCTCGCAGAATTGATATTGCGGCCTGGGCATCAGGCTCGTCGATCATTACCGTTTGGAACCTACGTTCAAGGGCTTTATCTTTTTCGAAATATTTCTGGTATTCTTTGAGCGTGGTGGCGCCAATAGCGCGAAGCTCGCCTCGAGAAAGAGCAGGTTTCATAATGTTGGCAGCATCCATCGCGCCTTCGCCTCCCCCTGCACCCACCAATGTGTGTATTTCATCAATGAAAAGGATAACCTCGCCATCGGAACCAATAACTTCTTTCATCACGGCTTTCAAGCGGTCCTCAAATTCACCCTTATATTTGGCTCCGGCTATTAAAGCACCCATGTCGAGCGAGTAAATTTGCTTCGATTTTAGGTTCTCGGGCACATCGCCGTTGATGATGCGAAATGCCAAGCCCTCCACGATAGCTGTTTTACCCACACCAGGTTCACCAATCAGAATCGGATTGTTTTTGGTGCGACGACTTAAAATTTGTAGCACTCTGCGGATTTCTTCATCGCGGCCTATGACCGGGTCAAGTTTACCCTGACGAGCCATCTCATTCAGATTGATGGCGTAACGATTCAATGCATTATAGTTTTCATCGGCCGTCATACTGCTCACGCGAGCCCCTTTGCGCATCTGACGAATGGCTTCTTCCAATTCTTTTTTAGAAATACCTTGTGATTTAAGCAGTGAAGCAACATTTTCGTTCCCATCCACCAGGGCCAATAGCAGGTGCTCCATAGCCACATAATCGTCCTTCATACCTTTAGCGAGGCTCAGTGCTCTTTGAAGAACCATGGCCCCTTCACGCGATAATCCCACTTCGGCTCCTGAGACCTTGGGGTACGTACCCAGGATTCTTTGTACTTCTTGTTGAATGAGTCCTGGATTTGCACCCACCTTTTTAATCAAAAAATTAACACCTTCTTCACCATTTTCCAGAAGAGCGGCTAAAAGGTGAGCAGGCTCTATTTGCCCGTGCTGCCTTTCAATGGCAATCTCCTGGGCCCGATGTATTATTTCCTGTGTTTTGACAGTAAAGTTGTTCAGATTCATAGTAATTCTTCCTTTCTTTTGGTCTAAAACTCTTCAATAAATCTGCCAACACCCCAAAATAAGCCAATATGTCTTATTTTTCAAAAAAATAATAATAATTTGTGCCAAATTGACATATTTTTAATCTGGAAGGTAACACCTGGGGCTGCGCTTAAATATCATTTCCTGATAGTGGAATAATAAACGTTGGGTAAAGGGAGGATTTTCGCCGTGGCAGTGCAAGCAAGCCCCTACACGCAATATTTTTTTCTGCTCTTCAGTTGTAAAAGGCCTATGGTTGAGGCGTGTTGAGGAAAAAGTTGCATCGTGTTTCATAAATCCAATCCAGGCATCAGGAGGTAGTCCATCTTCGGACAAGGGCGCATATTCTGAATCAAAGCGCCACACGCCTTTTCCATTGACAATTGAATAATCGAGGCGACCCGCACCATAACCCAAAGCCACACTGTTATTATGACAAGCTTTACAATGAAGCCCTGCACGGGAGGTAGTATGGGGGTCAATAGGGGCAAATAGTCGATGAAAAGACTTGGGTTTATCTGCTGAAATTCCTCGAAAATCGATACTCAAAACCATTCCAGGCACAAAGGGGATAATTTCGCGCTTTCCATCAATTACTCGCACACCCAGCGAGGGTTGCCTGGCCTCAAACAGACCTGCTGCCTCCTGCCATGTGCCTCGTATGGGAGATTGGGTTTTAAAATCCCAACCCTTGGAAGTAGGGTTAAAGGAATTATGACACCCCAAACATGTGGGTGCCCAGGTGGAATGGCAAGCTTGGCAACTTAAAGAAGAATGAACCGCGGCATTACACACCTTGCCTGGTGCCCGCAAATCATGAAGTTGTCCATCGAGGCGCGAGATAAGCTGGATTTTACCTCCTTCCATCTCCTGAATGTTGAGTATGGGGCGTCGAGATTTCTGCGCAACAGCGTAAGCCTTGCCGTTCTGCAAATAATCACGAAGCGCAAGAATTTTACGAGCTTCAGCATCAAGTTGCGTCGCTTTAAAAGGAGCACTGAGATTCTCTTTATGGCAATCGGCACAATGAATTTTCACGGCATCTTCTTTATGAGCATACAGGGTTCCATCGCCCATGGTTTCCTTTGAGTCGTGGCAATCCATGCATGCCAATCCAGCCATGTGATGAACATCGGCGGCTGTCTTCATGAATATCCGTTTCCCCTCAATAATCCGAAATTCTTTGTTGGGACTAATTTTTTCGGCTGGTGTAAGAGTCTCGTACCATCCCGCATAACTTTCTGTAATACGTCCTGAACGAATGTGGCAGCTGGCACATCGATCATTGCTGATATCCATTGTTAAGCGTGGGTGCACTTGGGGAAGTCGGTCTTTTATGCCTTGACGATAATAGCGTTCAACCCAATGGACAGTGGCGGAATCGTATTGCAAATGACAAGCAT
This sequence comes from uncultured Bacteroidales bacterium, assembly GCA_937981455.1. Taxonomy (GTDB): domain Bacteria; phylum Bacteroidota; class Bacteroidia; order Bacteroidales; family TTA-H9; genus UBA2030. Next base: position 5,122 of record CALJNV010000022.1, read on the forward strand.
TGCACCCCCCACCCTTTTCCAGATAGTGGGCTTCGCCCGGAAGGTTTTTGGGCTGCCCCAGATGACAACCTGCGCAGAGATTGCGTAAATGTATATCAGCGGGTGAATCCCTCAAATCATTGATATGAAAAAATCCATGGGGCTGGTTTAACTCGCCAAAAACAAATCTATCCACGCTTACCATTCCACTGAGCGTTGTCATTAGAGAAGATTGAATACGAGTTGTAATATCAGCGTGGCAATGGGCAGAACCACAGGTGAGCCGGGCAGTGGCGAGATTGCCGGGCACAAGAATCATCCCGCGATGCGCTGCCGTTTTGCTGAGAGTGTAAGGATTACCCAGATGACAGGATGCACATCCCATAGAAGCCGGAGCATGGGACGGAGAGAAACCCTGCATGCCTCCATGGCAGTTCAGACATCCTTCGTAGCGTCCCAAAACTAGGACAGAATCCACAGGACGAAGTGTATCGATAAAGGTTTTCCATAGTGGCACCCAGGGATTAAGCACTATATGCCTGTTTTCATTATACTTAGCTGGTGAAACCCATTCCCAATAGGCACCGCGGAAAAATAGTCCTATGAAGGTCAATAAAGCATAAGCAAAAGCAGTAATTATCAGAAAGTATCCGGCAAGTCTGTAAAGTCTGGAACTCATAAATCGCATGAAATAAATCACCAACAGCCATACGATGAAACTTATGATTGCTGGGAGAGGAGACGAAAAATAATGTAAAAATTCTTGAAGTCCCAGAAAATACCAGGGGCCTTTGGCCACTTCAGAGATACCGTCATGCAAAGGAGCAGCCCAAAGCAATGAAAGGATTATTGTGAGAATCAAAGCGTGGAAGGCGGGTTTTGCGGTGGTCCACAAGCGGCGGGAATGTTCAATGATAATCATTAGAAGCGCAAGGGTAGCGGTGGCTACATGATGTATATATATTACCTGTAAATCGCCTGAACGCCCCAGGAAAAAATCTTTTATCCTTTCCCCCATGAAAGGGATTGCGCTAATCATTGCATCCAGAATCTGAATCGCCTGCCGGCTGTCGGGGTCGTCCTTGAGAATAAACCCCGAAATCATTACAAAAAAAATAAACAATA
>CALJNV010000023.1 GCA_937981455.1 uncultured Bacteroidales bacterium
TCAATATTTTTCATATTATCCCACGAGGGCAAGCCTATCACACTGTATCGCAATGTATCTTTAAAATTATGAAGATTTCGCATGAGATTGATACTAAAAGCTTCATTCTCAGAAAGAGTGATTAAGTAATTATGATATCCATATTTCATCGCTTTTTGCAGTTGCGATAGGGAATCGCCTATGGAGGTTATCCGTGACCCTTTTGGGAACTTGCCGGAATAGATTTGATTTGAAAGAGTCGTTCTGAGTTCTTCGTAATGTTTTTGATATTGATATTTGTTGCTTCGCACAAGGATAATATTTTGTTTTTGAGGCCGTTGTTTGAGAAAAGCAAGAATGTTATGTATCTGGTAATCAACCGATGGATATGTGCGAATTACAAAAGGATTGCTGGCTAATATTTCATCTTTCTTTGATAGCACATTGATTAAAGGTATCTGATGTTCTTTGGCAAAATTTGCGATCAGTGAAAAATTTTTGCTAAAAGCCAGAGCAATAATCAGGTCGGCATTTTTGAGTGCAGAATGGTTGAAAAGACTGCGGGTTTCTTCGATGTTGTAACCAGAATTTAAAACTGTTACCCTGGCTTTTAGACCTTGTTTTTCCAGTGAATCCAACGCAATTAAAATCCCTTCGTAAAATGTTAAATATTTAAATTTCTGCTTTTCCTGGGTTTTTGATGTTTTACCCACCTCTGCCTTTGGTTTGGGATAGGGAAACAAGATTACAATATTAAACTCCTGATTGATGTTTTTATAAGTTTTCCCACACGCTAATTTGTCGTTGGTCAGCAAGGCTGGAGTTTCAGCTGGAGGCTGGGGGGGCTTATCTTCTGCAATGTTTTTCTCTACTGGAATTTTCACCGGGGTGTATTGTGATACTTTGTTACTAAGATCTGGATTGGCCTCTTCAATTTTTTGTTTATCAATCTGATATTTTTCGGCAATGTTTTCTAGCGTTTCCTTTGAGCTTGCTGTGTGCGTAATATAGGACGAAGATGTTCCCTTTTTGGGGATTAAAATAATTTGTCCCTCTTTAATTTGTTCTGTTAGGCCCGGGTTGAACATCTTCAAGGAATCTATACTTATACCATGGGAGCGGGCAATTCCATAAAGACTCTGCTTCTTTTGCACACGATATTCAATAAAATTGGAAGACCTGGGAATATTGTTTGCCTTTCCGATGCGAAGGACCTGACCCACCTTCAATCCATCTTGCACAAAAGGGTTCCACTCCATTAAATCTGCGAGGGTAACATTGTATAGCTTGGCAATGCCATAAAGGGTTTCCTTTTCGGAAACAATATGTTCTTTAAATTCCTGACCAGGTAAACGATTGATGGTATCAGGCTTAAAACCCACTTCCTCTCTGTAATCTATAGGTATTTTGAGGGTCTGGCCTAATGTAAGCTTGCCACTGAGGTCGGGGTTTAGCTGCAGCAAGGCCTGAGAGGAAACTCCATAAATAGCCGCAATATCTTCCAAGGTTTCATCGTTTCGAACGACATGGTAAATATAACTGGAAGGTGTGTTTTCGGGCTTGGGTTTTAAAAATGGAATAAAAAGCAGGGTACCTGGCGTAAGAGTGCCAGCAGCCGCGGGGTTAAAACGTGTTATTTCTGCGATGGAGACATCATAGGCTTTCGATATCCGATATAAAGTTTGGCCCCTTTCTACCCTGTGTACCCTAAAAGATTGTCCATCTCGGGTAATTACTTCATTGGAAACATTAACCTGCACAGGCTCCTGAGAGAAGAGACCTGGGGTTAAAACAGCCTGAGAAACCAAGAAAAACACAAAAAAGATTTTTTTCATGACTGTGCGCTTTATTCCCATTCTATGGTTGCTGGAGGCTTGGAGCTAATATCGTAAACTACTCTGTTAACTCCTTTGACCCGATTAATAATTTCATTGGATACCTCGGCCAAAAAATCGTAAGGCAAATGTGACCAATCGGCGGTCATGCCATCGGTGCTGCCTACAGCCCGCAAAGCTACCACATTTTCATAGGTCCTTTCATCACCCATAACGCCAACAGCTTGCACGGGCAGAAGTACAACAAAAGCCTGCCATACTTTATCATATAGTCCTTGTCTTTTGAGCCGTTCTATGAAAATGGCGTCAGCTTCCCGCAAAATTTCCAACTTGTCAGGCGTTACTTCTCCAATCACCCGAATCCCCAACCCAGGACCCGGAAAAGGATGTCTACCCAGCAGTTCAGGACTAATGCCCAAGCTCTTCCCAACCCGACGAACTTCATCCTTGAATAAAGATCTCAGCGGCTCTACTACCTTTAACTGCATTATTTCAGGTAAACCACCTACATTATGGTGCGACTTGATAGTAGCCGAAGGTCCATTGACTGAGACAGATTCGATAACATCTGGATAAATAGTCCCTTGGCCAAGCCATTTTACATCGCTGATTTTATGGGCTTCTTCATCAAATACTTCGATAAATGTGCGTCCAATGGCTTTTCTTTTGGCTTCAGGGTCGCTAAGGCCTTTCAGGGCTTGCAAAAAACGCGCAGTAGCATCTATACCTTTCACATTGAGACCCATCCCTCGGTATGATTCTAATACGCTTTCGAATTCATTTTTACGCAACAAACCATTATCAACAAAAATGCAATAAAGGTTTTTACCAATTGCTTTATGCAAAAGAGTGGCAGCCACTGTAGAATCTACTCCCCCCGAGAGACCCATGACCACTTTGTCAAATCTTATTTGAGCCTGCAGATAAGCCACCGTTTCATCTACAAAAGATGCTGGAGTCCAATCGCGAGTGCATCCACAGATGTTTACCACAAAATTTTCAAGAAGCTTATGCCCTTCCGTACTATGATAAACTTCAGGGTGAAATTGTATGCCCCATGTGGGCTCATTATCTATGGCAAAAGCAGCAACAGGTATGGTGGCTGTAGAAGCGATAATCTTAAAATTCGATGGCCATTGCAGAATGCTATCACCGTGCGACATCCATACCTGACTTCCCTGGTTTAAACCCTGTAAAAGGGGATTATTCAGATCCATAGTATCTAAATGAGCCCGTCCATATTCACGCATGCTTGAAGCTTCTACGCTTCCTCCTGAAATTTTGGCCAAGTATTGCGCCCCATAACAAATACCTAACAAGGGCAATTTCCCTCGAAGGGCAGAAAGATCAGGAGCCGGCGAATTTTCATCCCTTACCGAATAAGGACTTCCACTTAAAATAACTCCTTTGATAGTAGGAGCCGGATCGGGTATTTTGTTGTAGGGATGAATTTCGCAATAAATGTTGAGTTCACGAATACGCCTGGCTATCAACTGAGTATATTGCGACCCGAAATCTAAAATAATAATGGTTTCATGCATGAAAGATAAAATAAGATTCTTGATTTTCGCTTGCAAAAATACGGAAGGCAAACAAAAAAACGGCTTTGGAAAATATAATTCAACCCACCCCCGTTAATAAATTAAATTTAAAAGTCTTCAATGCTTAAGCTCAAAATTATCCTTTTGGTATTCTTGGGACTCCTTTGCATCTATAGTCCCTCTCAAACATTGTTTGAAGAATTATTAGCCAAAGGATGGGACCAGGTTACTTTATTTAAAGCCAATACGGCCGCCCAAGCGAGTTATTTATCGGAACTCGAAAAAGAAATAGTTCTTGCTATTAATTTGGTTCGATGTCAACCTGCAAAATTTAATCAAATACACATTCGCCCCCTAGAGGGAAAATATGGTAAGAGTAATGCGTACTACACAGGTCTTGTGGACAGGCTCTCTGAGCAAATTCCACTTCCAATGCTCGAAACGGATGAATCCTTATGCAGAATAGCAAAAAGCTTTGCAGATTCGTCAGGAAAAACTGGTTATGTGGGGCATGGTGCTTTCTCGAAAAGAATTGAGGAGCATCAATGCATGGGTCTGCATGCTGAAAATATTTATTATGGAATGGGACAAGCCCTCGAAATAGTAATTGATTTTCTAGTGGATGAAAATATACCTTCTCTTGGGCATCGCATAAACCTCCTGGACCCCATGCTGAGATATATTGGAGTAGGTATAGCTACCCATCAGGTTTACGGAATCACCTGTGTGATTGATTTCAGTAGCTGCAAAGGCTCCATTAGCCCCCGCTAATCAGATGAATAACTTCTACGTTATCGCCATCTTTTACAAATACTTTGTCTCTTTCATCCACCTTAACAACCTGACCGTTTACTTTAGTCACCAGCATTCTAAAGGTAAATTTCTTTAAGCGAATAATGTCGGCTACCGACAGCGTGTCGGCATCAAAGGTTTCTTCTCTATGATTTAAAATGATTTTCATATGTTTTCGGTATTAAACTTTTTTGAATGCAAAGTCCTTTAAAAGGAATTCGAGGGCTAAATTGGCCTGAATACCAGCAAGAATAGCCACTCTTGGGCCCAAGGGGGGATTCCAAGGCCCTGTTTCAGAAACATCGTCGCCTGCCAGCACGAAGTTACCAAAGCGCTTGATAGTAATTTCCTCGGTTTTACCCCAACCAGCCAGACCTGAGGCCGCAATTAGAGGTCGATCGGGCCATTGGCTTAAAGCTGTTTCTATAATCATTTGTTTCATTTCAGCTTTATCAAACGCTTCAATTAATACATCGCAATGTCGAAAAATGTCAGGAATATTTTCAGCGGTAAGCAAAATGGGATGAGCATCGACATTTATACTGGGATCAATTTTGTTTATATTGTTCTTCAGAGCCCATACTTTAGGAATACCCAGCTGATGTCGAAAATAATACTGACGATTAAGATTTGTTACTTCTAAAACATCGAAATCGGCAATGATGAGATGTCCCACTCCGGTACGAGCGAGCGCAACGGCACAATTGGAGCCTAAACCACCAGCTCCAGCTATTCCCACAGTTTTTTGTAAAAGAAATTCTCGTATTTGTTGGATGGCCTCGCACATATCTTTACTTTCATGTGCAGCAAAATTAATGTTTGCTTTTCATTCCTAGCGCATATCTTTGCGGCATCAAATTATTTCAGATGAAAAAAAGTTTGCTCGTAGTTTTATTGTCCTCCATTTTCATTGCACTGTGCGCTCAGGAAAAGCCAAAAATCTACAACCCTCAGGCCAATGCCCGGGCAGAAATTGCCCACGCCATTCAGATGGCCTCACAGACGGGGAAACACGTATTTCTACAAATAGGAGGTAATTGGTGCCCCTGGTGTATCAAATTTCATCGCTTTGTACATGATACTCCGGCACTCGACAGCCTATTGAATCAACATTATATCGTGTGTATGGTCAATTTTAGCAAGGAAAATAAAAATCTTGATATTTTGGCCGAGCTGGAATATCCTCAACGTTTTGGATTTCCTGTATTTGTAATTCTTGATGGACAGGGTAAACGATTGCATACCCAGGATTCAGGCCTGCTTGAATCGAGTGAAGGTTACGATCTTAAGAAAGTGCAGAGTTTCTTGCAAAATTGGACGGCTGAGGCTTTAAAGCCTGAAAAATACCAGAAATAAAACAACCGGCCTTGAGCCGGTTTTCTTTTACTTCTTAAGGTCGTAAAAACACCTGGCCGGAGAATAAAGTTTGCCTTCTTTGACAAGGGTTTTAATGACTTTGTCTACATCTTTTTTGGGCAAACCGGCAGCTTCAGCTAATTCTCCGGGGCGTAATGGCTTTCCAGCCTTTTGCAAAGCTTCAATGACCTTTTCGTTGGCGTCCATAGTGTTTTTAATTAATAAGCTCAAAATTAATCCTTTTTTAGTTGAGGTAAAAACAACCCCGAATTATTTTGTTTTTAAATTTATAAAGACTCTAATGAAATAATTTATTTTATTGAAAATCAAATATATAGCATAGAAATCCAATATGATTGGATTGATTTATAACCGAAAACGATTGCATCATTTATTGGGCCTTCCTACATTTGTGAAAATTTTAACATCAAGAATCACCATTAAAAAATAGATAAGGATATGAACCTTGAAAATTTTCGTGCACAACACAAGCTGCTGAAAGAATACAAATATCAGTGGCATCCCATCGATAAGGGATACAACAATCGTACGGTTTACATCAACGTAGATACTTTACAAATCCTCGAAAAACCTGTAAGTGAGGAGATGAAAGACAAGTTTGTGGGGGGAAAGGGTTTTGGTTTAAAATTGCTCTGGGAAGCCACAAAACCAACCACTAAATGGAACGACTACGAAAACGAGATTGTCATTTCTCCGGGTCCTATTGCGGGAATCACACAATACTCAGGTACAGGTAAATCCTTGTTGGTTAGTATTTCTCCAACCGATTTTGTTATGGATAGCAATGTCGGTGGATTCTTTGGACCTTTTTTAAAATTTTCGGGATTTGATGCCCTTGAACTTCAGGGAATAGCATCCGAAGACCTCATCATTTTTTTTGATGGAGTGAACCACAAGATTGAAATTTTTGATGCCAAGGGTCTCGAATATGATAGTCATCTCTTAGCGGCCCAGCTTCATGAAATTTTTGCGGACAATGAGAATGATAAGTTTAATGTATCAGTGGTTACCTCTGGTCAGGCAGCTGAGCATAGCCTGATAGGTATGCTCAACTTTAGCTTTTATGACAAAAAACGGAAAGAAGTTAGGTTTAAGCAAGCCGGGCGGGGTGGCATGGGTACTATTTTCAGGCACAAGAAATTAAGGGCTTTAGTAGCCAAAGTGCCAGGTATTGGGGGTAATCTCAACAATGTAGTAGATTTAGAGGCCATTAAGGAGCGAGGACGTCGTTTCAATCGTGAAATACGAGAATTAGATGATAAACAAAACCGCATGCGACAGGTTGGTACAGCTCACCTTATGGAAATTATGAACGATTATGACTTACTACCAACGCACAACTTTAAATTCGGATCGCATCCCGAAGCCTACAAGATTGATAGCAATGTATGGACCAGCAAATTTACGCAGGGCGTGAATGATGGTTGCTGGGTGGGGTGCAATATGTCCTGTTCCAAAGGGGTGGATGGTTTTGAATTGAAAACCGGCCCCTATAAAGGCACTCGAGTATTAGTGGATGGACCCGAATACGAAAATGCAGCCGGTTTGGGCTCTAATTGCGGGATTTTTGACCCCGATATCATCATAGAGCTCAATTTTTACTGCGACACTTATGGGGTGTGTACGATTACATGGGGCACCTTGGTAGCCTTTTTAATGGAATGTTGGGAAAATGGTATCCTCAACAAAGAGAGAACCGGTGGCCTCGAATTCACATGGGGCAATGGCATGGCCTCTCTTGAGCTCCTTCATCAAGTAGCACGAGGCGAAGGATTTGGAAAAATTGCGGGAATGGGTGTGGCCCGCTGCAAACAATACTTCATCGATAACTATGGTGCTGACCCACAATTCCTCAACGATATAGCCATGGTCAACAAAAACCTTGAATATTCCCAATATGTATCGAAGGAATCTCTGGCGCAACAAGGGGGATATGCCATGACAAACAAAGGACCTCAGCACGATGAGGCTTGGCTTATTTTTATGGACATGGTAAATAATCATATTCCCACTTTTGAAGATAAAGCCGAAGCTTTGCACTATTTTCCTATGTTCCGCACCTGGTTTGGCTTAAATGGGTTGTGCAAACTTCCATGGAACGACGTAGAACCTGAAAACAACCATTTGACTGATGAACCGGCTAAAGTGCCAGAACATGTGGATAATTACGTTACCATTTTCAATGCAGTTACCGGAAAAAAAATTGATAAATATGAGCTTGTGCGTATGTCGGAGAGGGTTTATAACTTCCAGCGCATTTTCAACATTCGCCGCGGCTATGGAACCCGTAAGTATGATGCCCAACCCTTCCGGGCAGCCGGACCAGTTACAATAGAAGAATACGAAAGTCGGCAAGAACGTTACGATAGCCAACTACGGGAAAAACTTGGCATCGACCCCACCGCTATGAGTACCACAGAAAAAATGGCTGCCCTGCGTAAATACAGAGAAGAGCAATACGAGAAACTGCTCGACGCTGTTTATGAACGTCGCGGTTGGAATAAAAATGGAATTCCTACTATCGAGCATTTAAAGAAGATCGGCATGGACCTTCCGCAACTCATTGAAGTAGTGGCCCCGCTTCAATAAGATAAAAGAACCCGAAATAAAAACACCCTGCCAAATAAGCTTCCAGGGTGTTTTTTGTTTAAAAAAGTTAAGTTTATCAATTTCTGGGTATCATAAACCCCAAATGAAATCTTACAGTATTGAGCTTGACATGCGGGTAGGTTATTTCCAGTTCATTGGGTGCTGAGGAGCCATAAATGGCTGGATCCTCTGTAATTTTAAACCCCATATCGGATTTGGCAAAAGTAAACTGCGTACCCACACTGAAGGCGCCATACACCAGATTAAAACCGGCACCCGTTTGAAAAGCCAAACCTAAACGAGTTGGCTCATAATAGGTTTCGGAGTTGCTATTGCCTACCAGACCCCCAGCCACGAATATGCCTCCCATATTAACATATAAATCGCTCTTCAATTTGTCAGTAATGAAATAACGAAAAACAGGGCCCAAATTGAGATCGACCATCATGAATGGAATTTTTGGACCGGTAGTAGTTATGGGCACCTTGTAATCGTAGAAAACCACTCCTAACCCATTACTTAAGTATAGCCCTAAATTCCCCCGATTCTGTAACATAAAATTGTCTGAATAAAACCTGAGCGTTCCAAATTCCATCATAGCGCCCCATTGGGGAGCACTCCCCTCTTTCAAAGGGCCCCAATTATTAGCCTCTCCGCTTAGAGCATCGTGCGCAAATGAAGAACTTAAGTAACTAAAATGAATGAAACTATTTTTGCGCGCAATGTTGTAATCATCGACACCTGTGCTCGTCTTTTGACTCCCTGGTAGAGCATCCATCCAAACCTGCGAAAATGCTTGAAATGCAACTATATCAAGTAAAAAAATAATTGATAATAAATACCTTAATCTTGGCATAGGTTAAATTTAAATGTTTAAACTCTTGCCTGTAAAAGTAGCTGAATTTTGTTAAACAGTGGTTTAAGTGCAAAAAAACTTTCAAAATAACTTGATTTTACTGAGCCCATGGAAGCATAACCCCCCAAAGAGTTTGTTTCGAACTCAAAATAACCTTTACCCCAATGAATCGTAAAATAATTAATTATCCCTGAATGTTTTAATAAACTCGCCAAAAAATAATGCCAATCCTACCTCTTACGATGGGTTAAGGAGTAATAAGAATTGTTCTTCGGTTAAAATTGGAATGCCTAACTGAAGGGCTTTTTCGCGCTTCGAGGGCCCCATGTTATCACCTGCCACGATAAAACTAGTTTTTGCAGAAACGCTTGAAGCCAATTTTCCACCGTGGGCAACTACGAGTTCTTCAATTTCTTTCCGGCGCTGTGGGGTTCCGAAATCGCCGCTAACGACTATTAATTTTCCCATAAAGGTATGGCTGAGGTTTTGTGTTTTTTCAGGTTCCATAGCAAGTTGAACTCCTGCTGCTTTCAATTCTTCGATTATTTCCAGCATGTCGGGGCGATGAAGCGTTTGAATGATACTCTCGGCGATTTTCTCACCAATTTCATCTACCATCACTAGTTCTTCGAACGAGGCCATCAAGAGATTTTCAATGCTTAGGTAATGCTTGGCCAGTTTAGCGGCAACGGTTTCTCCCACATAACGTATACCCAGAGCATATAACACCCGGGGAAAGGGAACTTGCCTCGACTGTTCAATGCCTTTTAAAATGTTTTCGACGGTCTTCTCCCTAAACGACACCGTTCGGGCCGGAGTGTGGTCGGTAGCAGGATAGGTTTTTTGCAAGCCTATAAGTTTATCGAAGGTCAAATGATAAAAATCGCTTACCTTTCTAACTAAACCGTAATCATATAAGAGCTCGATTTTACCTTCACCCAAGCTTTCAATGTTCATCGCCTTTCGGCTAATAAAATGCTCCAATCTGCCTTTGATTTGAGGAGGGCATTGGCTGTCGTTGGTGCAATAATAGGCGGCTTCACCTGGAGTGCGTTGAAGAGGTGTTTTACACTCTGGACAGTGTGTTATAAAAACAATCGGTTGCGCATCAGGTTGTCGCCTGGTATAATCAACACCCGTAATTTTAGGAATAATTTCACCTCCCTTTTCCACAAAAACAAAATCACCCTCATGAATATCAAGGGATTTTATAATATCGGCGTTATGCAAAGAAGCTCGTTTGACCGTAGTACCCGATAAAAAGACAGGATCGAGCTCGGCCACGGGGGTTATGGCACCCGTTCGTCCCACCTGATAGGTAATTCTTAACAAACGAGTAGAAACGCTCTCAGGTTTGTATTTATAGGCTATAGCCCACCGGGGCGATTTGGCGGTAAAGCCCAAAATCTCCTGATGTTTATAGTGATTAACCTTAATAACTACCCCATCGATATCGAAAGGCAACTCAAGTCTGGTTTTTTCCCACTCATGAATAAAAGCAAAGACTTCATTGAGGTTTCGGCAGCGGGCCATATAATCAGAAATACGAAAACCCCATGAACGGGCAGCTATGAGTGTATCATAATGATTATCAAATGGGAGCGAGTCGGTCATTAAGTAATACAAAAAGCAATCGAGGCCCCTGCGAGCTACTTCAGTCGAATCCTGTAGCTTAAGACTGCCAGCTGCTGCATTTCTGGGGTTGGCAAAAGGTGCCTCTCCTATTTCCTCACGTTCCTGGTTAAGTCGCTCAAACGAAAAGCGGGGCATGTATATCTCTCCCCGTATTTCAAATACCTCGGGATAATTACCCCTCAGGCGCAAAGGGATACTGCGGATGGTCTTTACATTTAAAGTAACATCATCGCCCCGTGTACCATCGCCACGGGTAACAGCTCGAACTAATAATCCTTTCTCATATAAAAGACTAATGGCTACCCCATCGTATTTCAATTCACATACATACTCTGGTTCTTCTCCCAATATTTTTCGAACCCTGTTATCAAAGTCCTTGATTTCCCCTTCGCTATAGGTGTTTCCTAATGAAAGCATGGGATAACGGTGCGAAACAGCTAAAAATTCATTCGTTACTTGTCCACCCACTCTTTGCGATGGAGAATAGGAGGAAATAAATTCAGGGTATAACTTTTCCAACGAAATAAGCTCTTCAAGCAATCTGTCGAATTCATAATCACTAATAACGGGTTGATTTAAAACATAATAATTGTAATTGTGCTGCTCTATGATCTCCGTAAGCTCCTTGATCCGTGCTTGGGCCTGTTCTTTGGTCATGGTTTGCGTTTTTTTCTAAAATAATCATTATGATAAATAACTAGGGTGCCTGAGGGCCAGCCCAATATGTTTCGAAAAAATTTTTCGGTCATCCCTGGCCTGAAAACCGCTTCGAAACTTAAGGCGGGAAACATTGTGTAAGCATTCAATAACCTGTTTTTCAGCTCTTCTTCACCCCTGAATACAATGCATGCGGTCTCTCGAACATCCATTAAATATTCATAGAATGACTGAGAAGGTAAAGGGGTTCTTATGTAACTGAAGACCATCTTGCGTCCACAATAAAACATAGGTAGGGGGTCAAGGTTGGGTTGTGAGGTTTGTTCGATCCAAACCACATGATATTCTGGGATTTGCCCGATATAACGCATGGCCTCAAGCTCTTGTTTTCGCGGTGCTACCGCTGAAAACCAAATAAGAAGAAAACCGTTCAAAAGCCAGAAATAACCTACAGCGGCAAAATACGATAATTGGCGTGAGGGCTTCATGTGGTTTTCCACAATTTCCATCCAACTCTGACTACCGGTAATTACCACGAAAGGAAAAGCGGCTACCAATAAACCTAATGGGTCCACTGAGAATATACTAGCAGCCAGGCAAAATATTGCAGGTAGAGACATTCGAAGGGTATATTTCTGTAAGCGGAAAAAGCCGTAAATGACAAAAAAACCCAGTGGCGGCCCAAGTACCAACCCTAAAATAAAAAGTGCTTTAAAAGCCTGACCATTGATATCCCAGGGTTTAAGACCTGTCATTTGTAATAGAGGGACCCAATCGACAGGACGCAATATTAGGGATTGATTTGCCAAAAGATGAAGTAGTTCTATTCCTATTAAGGTACCGACAATAAGAGCCGCAAAACGAATAGGTTTCCCCAATAAAAATGTAATGATGACATAGGGAACCCAGAAAACTAAAATTGGAGGATAAAGCATAATAGCCATTGAAGCTATCATGCCAGCGAGTAAGGAGGTTCTGCGCAGTGAGAACAATGAATATCGTGCCACCCAAACTGCCGCTAAGAGAAAAGGCAGGGCCAAATTAAACGAAAAGGTTCTTACACTGAGGAAGGGCATTAACCACGATAAAGCCATCAGTGCAAAAGATAATCTGGCTCCCCGAACACTACCGGCTAAAAGCGCTAACCTGTAGCCAATTATCAGGCTCATAATATTAAACAATGCATGAATTAACCTGAGTAGGAAGGCTTGTAAAGCTGGCTCGTTAATGGAAAAGATGTTTACAACTTGTCTGAAATAACTGCCAAACAAGGCGTAGAGAGGACTTTGAACGGTTAGGTAGGGCTCAGGGTTGTATAAAGGGGTATGGGGTTCGAAGAAGAAAAAATGCTCGACAGGAAGCAGGTAGCCTTCCGAAAAAACAGCAGCCATTAAGCGCAAGATGATCGCAGTATAAAGGATAAAGTGGTTGGGGTTCCGGCGGCGGAACAAATTCAGACGAATCCTTAAAAGTCTGATAATCGGTAGAATGGCTTCACAGATTTGAAGAAAGTAAAGTTAAGAAATTTGCAACAAATCTTTTATTTGTTGAAGGTTATATTGCTTACCCGGGTTGCGAAGCAGGCGGCTCGATGGGCAAAAGTATTGGTGCTTAGTAAGAAAATCTAGCTGCAATTCGTACCACTGTTTCAGGCTCGTATTCCTCACCTGGGTTTTTATCCATTCAAGACGCAGGCGATGCGATATCAAAAAATAATCTTCACGGCCTAAATAATCGAGGTCGGCATCGCACAATAGCTGCCCCAGCTTTCCCCCTGCCTGTTGAGGCATACGGGTATCAAGAATTAAGTTAATTATCAGGTTTATATCCTCTTGTGAATATCCATATTGCGGTAGAAGCGTACTGGCCATTTCAGCCGATGCCTCTTCATGCCCCACATAGGTAATAAGCATCCCTGCATCATGCAACAAAGCCGCTGTTTTAAGAATTTCGGTTTCGTAAGCATCCAGATTTTCCATTTTAGCTAAACGCATTGCAGCCTCATATACATCAAGGGTGTGATCAATGCTATGATAATAAAGGTCTCCGCGGAGGCCTGTTTTGAGTTGATCAAGAAGAAATTCTCGTAAAAGAGTAAATTTCATAAAAATCAGCGACTTATGTTTTTAAAGAAAACTATATACAGGCTTACAACATTCATTTTTGCCCATCGGTAAAATTAGATGTAATTTTTCGGAAAATAGCTATTTGCAGAATGCCGGACTTTCTATAAATTTGCATCATCAATTGCGGGAGTAGCTCAGTTGGCAGAGCATCAGCTTCCCAAGCTGAGGGTCGCGGGTTCGAGTCCCGTTTCCCGCTCTATAAAAAAAGGCAGTACTGGGT
>CALJNV010000024.1 GCA_937981455.1 uncultured Bacteroidales bacterium
AATCAGTGTATATATCGCCTGTGAAGTTTTTCTTTAATTCAGTAATATCTATTTCAGATGGAGTATTGTTTTTCATAAAACTCAAGAGTATATGGGCAAAGATAAAGGATTAGAAAATCCTGCGCGAAGATAGCTTTGGCAAATCTATGAAATAGGGGAACCCTGACGGATTCCCCGAAAGTTCTGTTGAACGTATGAGTTCAGTTTGGAATTACTGTTTATAATAATGGGTACTTTCAAAAATTTTGTCGGCTGATTTGGCAATAAAACCACTGTAAAGTTTTCCCTTTTCGTCGGGATAGCGTTTTGCAAATTCGTAATAGGTTGAGGGAATGGTAAATTTCCCTTCGACAAATTCAATTTCAATGATGCCAGCCATGGTGCTCGATTGTTCTAAAAGCTCGGAGGGTGTTCCTTTTACTTCTCCACCTGAATCATTGATTAGATATCCTTTAGATTTGAGAAATGCATTGACATCTGCAACTTCAGGAAACTTTTTGAGATAGTTCACACTTACCGTAAAATGGTTGGCACAAAAACCAAATACGTAAACCCAGGCCGCATACTCCGATTCCTCTCTAAGTTTGTTGTAAACTTCAAAAGAGGGCTTGTTCCATGGATTGCCTTTGAATATTAAATCATGGGATTTTAAGTCTTCTTCAGGAATTTGGTCTACCCAGTTCTTCACGGTTTGTTGAAGAAAAGGACTGAACTTTGACGTTTCAAGTTGGCTAATGAATACCCGTGGAGCCTCGGGGTTGTCTTCTACCTCATAATGACTGGCGATTAGTTTTTTTTCTTCAAAAACATAATACCCCTTTTCAACATAACCTTCTTTGAGAAAGGGTTGGGCCAATATAGTAATGTCGATGCGGGGGTCATCGAAGGTACGAAATGCTATATGATCATTAACTACAGTTT
Source organism: uncultured Bacteroidales bacterium (assembly GCA_937981455.1). Lineage (GTDB taxonomy): Bacteria > Bacteroidota > Bacteroidia > Bacteroidales > TTA-H9 > UBA2030. The sequence continues at coordinate 922 of CALJNV010000024.1, forward strand.
CGCCTTCCTTTACAAAATGATTGTAAATCTGCTGTACTTGCGGGTTTTGCGTTGTGTAAATTTTCCAAAGTTCATCAAATACTCTCATGATTTTATGGGTTTTGTATCTTCCCTGTTAAACAGATATTTACCATGAAAGTTCAGTTCTTTTCTTTTAAAAGTTTTAGAAACCATTGAGGAGCTCTTATGGGCTTCATTGTAGATGGGTTCATAAAAATTAGTGTAGTCTCTCCCGTGTTTAAAAGCTCATCCATTTCATTAAAAAGTGTATACGTGAAAGTTATTCGGGCAGGTGTAAAATCTTTGACTACGGTTTTTATTGTTATGAAGTCATCATATTGAGCGGGTTTTTTGTATTGAATCTGGAGATTGATGACTGGCATTAAAACTCCTTCCTCCTCAAGTTTTCGATAAGTACTTCCCAAACTTCGTAAAAGTTCAGTGCGACCTATTTCATAGTAAGTCGGATAGTTTCCATAATAAACAAATCCCATTTTGTCAGTTTCGGCATAGCGGACTCTCACCTTAGTAATATGCTCAATCATAGGTTGAATTTTTAAAATCCTAAATCAATTCCTTTCCATTCAGCAGGTATGCCATGTATCATCCAGCGTGGAGCCGGTTGATTTTTTAAATAGTGGTCGAAAAACTGGTACATACGCTGGGTAAGATCCATTCGATTTCCCCAGGAGTTGGCCTTCAAATTGTGTTCTTCTTCATTGTATACTAGCATCCAGCAGGGTTTTTCGAGTCTGCGGAGGGAGGTAAACAACTCGATACCTTGGTACCAAGGTACTGCTCCATCCTGATCATTGCTCATGATTAAAAGAGGGGTATTTATTCTGTCGGCAAAAAAGATTGGAGAGTTGTTGATGAAGCTGAGGGGTTTGTCCCATAAAGTGCCGCCGATGCGACTTTGGTTTTTTTCGTACTGAAACATACGACTCATTCCTGACTCCCACCGAATGCCGCCGTAAGCGCTGGTCATGTTTGAAACAGGGGCACCAGCCATGGCGCAGGCAAACATATTGGTACGAGTTATGATGTAGGCGGTTTGATACCCTCCCCAACTTTGGCCTTGAATTCCTATGTGTTTTTCGTCCACAAAACCTTTATCAATCAGGCTACTTACACCGCTTACCACACAATCGAATGCATCCTGGCCGGGATTACCTGTTCCGTAAACAATATCGGGTACAAAAACTAAATAATCGTTACTAGCTAAATAGGCTTGATTGATGATAGATCTTGAGGGTCGAGGCAATATGTAGCGATGCAATTCGTCAGCGTTTCGCTCATAAAAATAAACAACCATGGGATATTTTTGCGTAGGAGTGAAATTATCGGGTGTGTAAAGCAATCCCTCCATGGTCTTGCCCTGCAGGGATGTCCACTTTACAAGTTTTACATTTCCCCATTTATAGTCTTTTTGCCAAGGATTCGCGTCGGAAATTCTTATCGCATCATCAAAATTTTCATTACACGCCCATATATCAGGAAACTCTTTAAAAGACTCCCTTTTAAAAAGATATTTTGAAGCAAGTCTGGCTTTAAGGGGTTCCCCAAGTTTGAAAGGACCCGCAATAAGAGAATCAACAAAAGGATGATTGAATAAATTGTGTAATCTAAAATAACCAGAAGATTTGTCGTCGATGAAAAAGGCATAGAGTAGAAGGGGACTTGTGTTGGATATATAGTGGGCTTCCGGATTTTCTTTAAGGTATCGAAAACGAATGTTTCGCCCTTTTCTCCAATTTGCCGTGAGGTTCTGAGTTTTTGTTTTGCCTTCTGGGTCAATCGCCCAAATGTCTAAATCAGAATTTATCAACAGCCGGCGATTGTCCGATGTCCATCCGGCAAATCCATTTGAAGGCGGAAGAGATGGTAAATCGTGCGCAGGATTGTAAAATGCAGCTTCGATATCACATGTCAGGCAATGCATTTTTCCAGAGCTTGGTTTGAGAAGATACCATTGGCGCTCGGATGGTTTGTACCAAGTAAAATATTGCCCATCAGGGCTTAATATCGCGTCGCTGTTGTGTTTACGCAATAATAATTGATATGTTTTTCGTTTGAAATCCACCAGATAAATGTCATAGTAGGTGTCATCCCAGGATTGTAAAATCTGATAAGGCTTGTAATTATAACCCAAAGCAAAATCTGAATTCCCATTTAAATACGTTTCAACTCTTTCAATACTATCGTTTGCTGCAACAAACAAACTATGGTCTTTAAGAGAATACATCATTAACCAGGCCTTGTTTTTATCCTTTTCCAATTTTTTAATCTGCTGAGGTTGGAGTAAAGGATCCGTCCAACTCCATAGGTCGAGTCTAGGTTTCTCTTCAGTGGGCAAAGTGTCTTTGACAGGTTCCGGCAAAGGCTTAGAATACCCTAAAAACAGTTTTTCTCCTGATTTTGAAAACCAGGGTTGAAACTTGTCGCTTACACGATATTCAGGATGACCCTTCAGAACACTATCCACAATAAGCATTAACTTATTGTTCTTAAGATTTAGTAAATAAGCCCCATACCTACTTTTTCTACTTGTATCTGTCTTACTCAAAAAGGCAATGCAGTTGCATTGATCATTCATTGCAGGCTTTGTAATAGTGCCT
>CALJNV010000025.1 GCA_937981455.1 uncultured Bacteroidales bacterium
TTGAATATTTAAAATATTTAGTTTTTAGTTGCATTTTTTTGCAATGGAACTCTAGCCTTTACTGAGGTTAAATGGCGAAAAGAGTAGGGCTTGAATCCACGGTACTGCCTCTAGTACACACGATTTCCAGTTCCAATTTCCACTTCCCACCACGTATTATCTAATATCATTCGCCCTCATTGTTAGCTATGGCCTCAATGATCCCATATTTGAAAGTATATACGTCCGTATACCGGTACAGAGCAGTTTATTTGAAATTGTACCTCATATTTTTAGCCTATATAATTGGATTATGATAGAAAACATTTTTTAAGGAAGGTGCATATTCGATGGAAGAGAGAAGGTTAACTCATATTCTAAACTGTTATCCAATCATGAAGACAGATATCTCCATTGGCAAAAATACTTATCTATTTGATGCCTTAGGCAAAAAAATCATTGATTTTGAATCTGGAATATGGTGTACAGCCTTGGGTCATAATCACCCAAGAGTTCACAGAGCCATGACTGAACAGATCGCTAAGATTGTTCATCTCCATCATAAACTCACGTCCAACATTGCAGAGGATTTAGCGGTAAATTTACTTGAACTGTTCCATTTCCAAGAGGGGAAAGCTGTGTTTTTAAATTCAGGCAGTGAAGCTGTGGCGTTATCCATACGACTTTCAAAATTGATTTCACCAGACAAGAAATTATTAACTTTCTCAAACGCATACTTGTCTGCCTTTTCCAGCTTTAGCATTCCCCGGAGCAAAGAACAATGGTCTGAGATCGATTTTCTGCAGTGTGGACATTGTTCATATGAAGAATGCACCCACCAATGCAAGCTGCTCAACCACATTGAATTTTCTGATATTTCCACATTTGTCTTCGAACCTGCCATGTGTGGAAGGGTCCTCTTCCCTCCCCATAAGTTAGTTAAGTTTTTGGAAAAGGAAGTGAGGCGTAATGGAGGTATCATCGTTGCCAATGAAGTTACAACAGGATTGGGCCGGACTGGAAGATGGTTTGGATATAACCACTATGATATAGAACCCGATATCATCGCATTGGGAAAGTCCCTTGGTAATGGTTATCCGGTCAGCGCAGTCGTCATGAGTGGCCCTATTGCCGAGCAGATTGAGATGAGGAATTTTGTCTATATCCAATCCCATCAAAATGATCCTCTTGGGTGTGCCACAGCAAATGAAGTACTCAATGTTTTTAAGGACGAACATATTCTTGATCGCGCCATCCCCATAGGAGAATTTTTTATGACCCAATTATTAGAACTCCAACGGACTTGCTCTGTGGTAAAAGATGTGAGGGGCCGTGGGCTTATGCTGGCAATTGAACTAAATATCTCCAATGCTACCGAATGGATTGCTGAAAGAATGTTGGAAAAAGGCTATTTTATTGGAACCGTTCCCCAGTGGAATGTCATCCGATTCTCTCCAGCATTAACCATTACAAAACATGACATCCTAAGCATGTGCAAGGAGCTGAAGTCCTTATTAAGTCAATTAGAAGGATAATATACCACACCACACATCGTCTTGCGAGTCAACGGAACCACCTCCGTCACTCCGTGGAGGTGTTCTCGCTAGTATAATGATAAACTTTGCTACTACTAAGAAGTAGAGACGTTTTTATTTGTAGTTTTTGAGGCAATGCCTTTAAAAAAACTTTGTTGTGTGAATATTTTCATAAATTATATACTGTAATTAGTAGCGTTGGTATCCGCATTTCTACTGTTTACGCCAGGGTACGATTGATATATAAGAAACAAGCAAAGAAAGAAGGGATATCTATGCAAACAGATATTAAGTGGAAACAGCGATTTTCTAACTTTAAAAAGGCTGTTACACAACTAACAGAATTTATCGAAAAAGGGGATTTAAATAAATTTGAGGTCTAGGGACTAATACAATGCTTTGAATACACCTTTGAATTAGCGTGGAAAACGATGAAGAATTATCTAGAACAGGAAGGATTTGAAGTAAAGAGCCCAAGGGCTACAATACAAACCGCTTTTCAAATCCAACTGATTACTGTTGGCCACGGCTGGATTGATGCATTGGAAAAAAGAAATCTCATGGCATACACATATGATGAAGAAAAAGCCCATGAAGCAGAGACGCTTATAAGAAAAAAATATTATCCCCTTATTCATGAACTATATTTTAAGCTGGAGAAGGCACTATGAATTTCGGATTAAGTGAATCAGATATGACCTATATAATTGATGTTATAAGAAGTATGGAGGAGATTGATAAGGCTGTAATATTTGGATCAAGGGCTAAGGGAAACTATAATCCAGGATCGGATATTGATTTGGCTATCTATGGGGAAAAAGTAACTTTCGATACTTTAGCAACGCTACGTGCAATGTTAGAGGAGCAGGGCCCTTTACCATACTTTTTGATGTCATAAATTATTCACAACTAACCCATAGAGAGTTAAAGGAACATATTGATAGAATAGGAAAAGTCATTTTTCGAAGGGAACAAAAAAAATGGAGACCCATAGGGTAACCCTTCTCTACCATAATTTCCTTC
>CALJNV010000026.1 GCA_937981455.1 uncultured Bacteroidales bacterium
TTGTATTTGGTGCATCAATTTACTATTCCAGGTTCACCCTCTATTTGGAACGGCGACGAGATGGGCATGTGGGGCGCTGACGACCCCAATAACCGAAAGCCACTGTGGTGGCCCGAAATGCATTTCGAATCGGAGTCTCGATACAATTTGCAGCCCGGTCGACTAGAGAAAGATAAAGTGGAATTTAATACAGAGCATTTCGAATTTTATAAAAAATTGATAACCCTACGCAAGAAATATCCTGCGCTCATCAAAGGAGATATTACTTTTCTTCCTTCGCCCGATAAGGTAATTGCTTATGAACGCAGGATGGGAGGCGAATGTATTACTGTTATTATAAATGCTGGAGAACATGCTGATACGATAACCCTCAGACCTGGCGTTAGCTCAATAGATTTGCTCACCGGCAAATCTTACTCGGGCACCATTGCCCTTGCACCCCTCTCGGCCTACGTATTGAAACATTTATAAAATTTCTCCAATGAAAAAATGGATATTTTTTCTCATTTTACTTTATGTAATTCAAAAAGTTGAGGGACAGGGCAAAGTAATGCCTGCTTTTGAGCTATCATCGGTATGGTGTGATACGCGTAAAATCAGCGTATGGATTCCCAATGGGTATGCCCAGCCTGGTGTCAAATACCGGGTGCTGTATATGCACGACGGACAAAACCTTTTTGATTCCACCACAGCTTATGGGCACAAGGAATGGAAGGTGGATGAAACTGTATCCAAATTGTTGACCCAGGAATCTATTGAGCCATGCATTGTTGTGGGTATCTGGAATACCCCGAAAAGATTTCTTGAATATGCTCCGGCAAAACCTTTTCAATGGATGCCAGACAAGGCGCGCAAGCAGATTGAAAACGCCCCTTACTACAGGGGAACTCCCTTGAGCGATGCTTATTTAAGATTTATTGTTGAAGAGCTTAAGCCTTTTATAGATTCGAATTTTCAGGTCGATCCTTCTCCAGCAGCAACTTTTATAGCCGGCAGCTCCATGGGGGGACTCATTTCTTTGTATGCTTTGTGTGAATACCCCCATGTTTTTGGAGGTGCAGCCTGTATATCCACACACTGGCCTTTGCGTCTTGAAAATAACTCACCTGCCTTTACCCACGCAATGATTGAGTATTTAAAGCCAAAATTAGCCCTGCTGATAGACAAGAAAATTTACTTTGATTAGGGTACCGAAACGTTGGATGCAATGTATGAAGTCCATCAAAAAAGAATAGATAGTCTTTTTGCAACTTCTGGGTTTCCGCACGAGAACTATCTTTCTTTAAAATTTGAAGGAGCTGCACTCAATGAAGTTTCATGGGCGCAAAGGTTTAGTATTCCTACAGAATTTTTGTTAAAAAAAACCGTTGAAAAAGGGCTCAGCAATGATTGACTTTCCTCCAGCTAAAATAAATCTCGGATTGCGAGTGATTCGTCGCCGCAGCGACGGATATCATGACTTACTCACAGTCTTTTATCCCATACCTTTGTGCGATGCTATAGAAATTGTAATAGCTCAATCCCTGAAGTTACACACGTATGGTAGGGCTATTCCAGGCCAGCCAGGCGAAAATCTGGTTGTCAAAGCATGGCAGCTTCTTCACCAAAAGAAAGGCATTCCACCTGTTGCAATTCATCTTTTAAAGAATATACCCATGGGGGCAGGACTGGGGGGCGGATCGTCGGATGGGGTTTTTGCCCTTCGACTATTGAATCAACTTTTCCATCTTGATCTTACCTATGAGCATATGCACGCAATGGCTTTGCAATTGGGTTCCGATTGTCCGTTTTTTGTAAATCCTCGACCTTGCGCTGCCTCGGGCAGGGGAGAGGTTCTTGAGCCTATCCATATTTCATTAAGAGGAAAATTCTTGTTGCTTGTAAAACCTGATGTTCACATCAACACCCGCGAAGCTTACCAGAATGTGATACCGGCTCTTCAGACTCATCCTATGGAAGTACTAAACAGGCCTTCTACCTTTTGGAAAGATGAATTGGTGAATGATTTTGAATCCTGGGCTGTATCAGCTTACCCTGAACTTGGCCGGTTGAAAGAATCACTCTATAATACCGGGGCTTTTTATGCGTCGATGACAGGCAGCGGATCTGCCTTTTACGGTTTATTCGAGCAGAAGCCAGATATTCCCGAAGTTTTAAAGCAGTATCCTCACTGGCTCTTACAACTGACCATTTGATGTTTTACTTCTGAAAGGAACTCACCAACATCATCACTTCCCTGGCAACTTTCTGATTGTATTGGAGTGCCAATTGTTTGTAGTTAATAAGATCGACAATGGTGCCTATAAAACAAAGACCAGCTGTGAGGAAGTAAAGAATGCCCATTCCAATCTGATTGAGTATGAAGCGGTGTATACCAGCCACCCCAATGAAGCCAAGAAGGGCTAACAACAAAACCGTTTGGGCATCTTTTCTGCGTGTGGAATACATGGCGGCAAATTGTTGCAATGCCTCGTCATTGAGAGATTGAGTCATCTGGCCAATCCACATTGCTTCTTCGTAATCGCACTGAGGTAAATAATTAAATATTCGTTGATTCATAATAAATTAAGATTTAAGGATGTGAAAAGGTTTTTGAGAATTCTTAGGGTAAGTACCATGACGGCCAATAAGCCCAAGGGATGCATGCTAAGGGATTCTAAAAACTGACCGTTGAGAAGAAATATCATACTTCTTCCCAAACCACAACCCGGGCAATAAGGAATTCCCGCCCAAGCAATAGGGCAAAGGCTGAAATGTTCATCTCCAATGGGTTGGCTGAGCATCATGCTCAACAAAGCCCCAAACCATACAAAACCCTCGAGATGTTTTTTAAGATGTTTGTATGCTCTGTTCGCAATGGCCATCATCTAATGATGTTTGGAGTAAAATTCTGACGTTTCAAATGTATTGTGATTATATCTTATGAAATAAGATTGTGAAAAATATTTTTTTTAAATAATATTAACTTCTGGTTCAAGTTTGATTTTGAAACGGTTTTGCACTGCTTCCATAATTTCCATAGCAAGTTCCAGAATCTCTTTTCCCGTGGCATTTCCATAATTTACCAGAATAAGAGGTTGTCCGGGCCATACACCGGCATCGCCTCGTCGTATACCTTTAAAACCGCATTGTTCGATGAGCCAGGCGGCTGGTACCTTGTAGCCATCGGGAGAAGGATAGTTTGGAAATTCTCCATATGCTTCTTTAAGTTCAGTGAAGAGATCCACTGAAACTACAGGGTTTTTAAAGAAACTGCCAGCGCTACCCGTCACCCCCACCTCGGGAAGTTTTTGTTTACGTATGTCTCGCACGGCATTTCTGATATTTTCCAAGGTGGGTTTAATGTTTCGGGTCTCCAGGTATTTTCTTAATCCCTCATAATTCAGAACAGGTTGAAAGTTTTTGCTCAGTTTGAAAGTGACCTGTGTGATGAAATAACGGCCTTTAAAATGCTTAAAAATACTATTTCTATAACTGAAATGACAATCTTCATTAGAAAATGGGAGGTTTTGACCTGTTTGAAAGTCGTAGGCAGCTACGCTATGGAGCACATCTTTCAATTCAACACCATAGGCGCCAATGTTTTGGATGGGTGCACTCCCTACTTTGCCTGGAATCCAGGTCAGATTTTCAAGACCACAATAATGATTTTCAATACAATAATCAATAAGCGTCTCCCATGAAGTACCTGCTTTTACATCCAACCACACGTTTTGGGCATCGTCTCCTATTAAAGCAATTCCACTGAAATTGACATAAGCTACCAGCCCATCAAAATCTCTTGTGAATAAAATGTTGCTTCCCTGGCCCAGGATAAGCAAGGGGATATTATTTTGGTGGATGAATGCATGCACTTTGTCAATTTGTTGGGCATCATCTACAAAGCAGAAAAATGCCGCTCTGGCTTCAATACCAAAAGTATTGAAAGGTCGAAGAGATATATTTTTATGCATTCGCATATTATCAAGGTTTAATATGAATAAGTTTACCTTTCCCCTCGCCCCTGAGCCATATAGTGTGGGGGCTTCCTAAATAGTAAATATCTCCTACGCTCCAGATCTCAGCTTGAAGGATAGAACCGCAATGAACTCGACAATTATTTGAACCCCAGTGTACGACATGGGTATAACCCGGGCAAACAAGCTGCTCGCAATCAAAGGGTGCATATCCCCGGCAGTAAATAAATAAATAACCTGTCTTTCCTTTCACCGTAAAATCAACCGCCCCTGTACCCGAATGCTGTAAGAGCCAGGTTTTCCGGGTATTTAGAAGCAGATG
>CALJNV010000027.1 GCA_937981455.1 uncultured Bacteroidales bacterium
ATAAAGGCCACGCTGAATTGATGGAAATTTTGAGGGAATCTGGGTTCTTTAGCCAAAAATCCATTGAAATCCATGGGCAATTTATAAAACCTATTGACCTTACATCGGCCCTTCTCTTCGAACGCTGGAAACTGAATCCCGGAGAAGTAGATTATACGATTATGCGTATTCAAGTCAAGGGTTTAAAAGACGGAAAACCCACCTCCATATTTTATGACCTTGTAGACGAATATGATCCCTTAGAAAAAATTCACAGCATGGCGCGCACTACAGGTTTTGCTGCCACAGCGGTTGCTGACCTCATTTTAAAAAATAAAATTGACCAATATGGGGTTGTACCCCCAGAAGAAATAGGTAAGAATGAGGAATATGTTACTGCTGTTTTAGAATACCTTAAACAAAGAAATATCAACTACAAGCTCAACGTTGTGTGCTAAGCAATTAAAAAACCTTGCCGACGTCTTGGTCTTTTCAGGAATTTGTTCTATTTTTGCAGCCGCAAAAACGGCGGGGTAGCTCAGTTGGTTAGAGCGTCGGATTCATAACCCGGAGGTCACGAGTTCAACTCTCGTCCCCGCTACTTATCTCAGAAAAGGCAGTTAACTGAAGGGCTGCCTTTTTTCATTTTACCTAGCTTTGCTATTAACTTTTTTCACTCTTAAATTGTTGTATTTTTTAAAAAAAGTTATGTGGCAGGCAACCGAAAATGGACTTCACAAAATTTTCCTTTTTAAAAATTTTTCCCAAGCTTTTACTTTTATGACTGCATGCGCCTTCGAAGCCGAAAGGCTCAACCATCACCCTCAATGGTCAAATGTTTATAATAGAGTTGAGGTGTATCTCAATACACATGATGCAGGCAAGCAGGTAACAGATAAAGATTATGAATTGGCCCGTGTAATGGATACTATGTATGAACTTTTTCAATAAAATAACCGGATAAACCCATATTTAGTGGTTATCCGGTTTAAATATTCTTTAATCACAAAGTTATTTCATGCCTCTCTGTTTAGCCATCTCTTCTAACCTGCGTTGAAAAGCTGATTTTTTAATGGGTTTGACTTTATTGGCCTGGATTTTGGCATGAAGCTTTTCTTCGTTTACCACTTTTCGGAAAATATACATCTGGGCAAATGTGAACATGTTGGCTAGGAAGTAATAGTAGCTTAAACCGGCTGAATAATTATTGAAGATACCGAGGAACATAACAGGCATGATGTACATCATAGTTTTCATACCGGGTAGTTGTTGCTGACCGGTATCCATCTGTTTGTTTTGCAACCAAGTATAAACAAGGGTGGAAATTGTCATAAGTAGGGTAAACAGACTTACATGGTCGCCATAGAAAGGTATATTGAAAGGCAAGTTGAGCACAGAATCGTAGCTGCTGAGGTCGTGAGCCCATAAGAAAGGCTGCTGCCTGAGCTCAATACTTGAAGGGAAAAATCGAAACATGGCAATAAGTATTGGGAATTGCAGCAGCATGGGCAAACAACCGGCCATCGGATTTACCCCGGCTTTGCGATACAACTCCATGGTAGCCTGCTGTTTTTTGATGGCATCTTCTTTCTTTGGATATTTTTTATTAATTTCCTCGATTTCAGGCTTTAAAGCCCTCATTTTAGCAGTGGAGAGGTATGAAAAATATGTAAGCGGTAGCAGCCCTAATTTTAGCAATATGGTTAAGATGAGAATAATAATTCCATAGTTGAGTCCATATGTGCTAAGCCAGTTAAACACAGGTATGACGGCGTAAACATTAATAGGCCACATAAGGATGAAACCCCATCCTAAAGGAATTTGCCTTTCCAGCCTCAGTCCATAAGCCTTGAGAATTTTATATTTATTAGGTCCAAAATAAAACTGCATGCCATAATTTACAGAGCTATTAAAATTATATTCTAAAGGAATGATGGCATTCATTGATTCACTATATCGCAGGTCATCAGCTCTTTCGGGACGAACAAAGGTGGACACCTCAGCACCGCCTGGGAAAGCATTTTGGGCTATAAGGCTTGAAACAAAGAATTTGGTTTTGAATGAGAGCCATTTCAGGCTAGTGGTAATGATTTTTTTGTCGTCTTTGGTCTCGCTCAGGTATTTAACTTCTCGGTCTGTAGAATAACAATAATAAACCGTAGATTCGTTTCTTTCGTTTTCGAGATTCTTCTCTTGCCTGAGCATATCAGCATTCCACTGCAGATTGAAGAGTGTGGAGGTGGGATCAAGCACCCGCTCCATATGGACCATGCGGACATCAAAACCCACCATGTAATCGTTCCCTTTCAATGTATATCGATATTCAATATACGAAGGCTTTAATGAATCTTCGGTAAGGGCATAAAGTCTTAAGGCAAAACTTAAAGAATCATTTCCTGCAACTTTCAGATGGTGGAGGTTGCTATTGACAGGCTCGAAAAACAAAACACTGGTATTAATTGGTTTGCGCGATGCAAAAAAGTTAAGTCCTAAAGAAGAGTTAATTGAATCGAAAAGAATTAAGGGCAAAGAATCGAAAGTCTTATATTCTTTAAGTTCTACCGACCAGGGGCGGCCCCCACGGGTTGAGAGTTTCAGGCGAATATGATCATTTTCCAAAACATAAAATTCTTCTTTTCCAAGGGCTGCAGCGGCAAAAGGACCATATTTTTTAGTTGCCACCCTAACCACAGAATCTTTTGCCAATGGATTCTTTAATATCGTACTATCCACAGGCAGGGCGGTTTTCAGGGTCGCCTGACGTTCGGCCATCGCGCGTGCAATTGAATCGCGTTTCAATTGCAATTCCCTTAATGAATCTTGAATCCTTTGCTGCTTCTCGAGTTCCTCTTTCGATGGGGCCATCCATAGACTCCATCCCAGAAAAATGACAAAGATGAGAACAAGACCTACTATTGAATTTCTATCCATTGAATTTTAATAATTAGACCCAATTTGCATAAAATTTAACAAACCATTCGATGAGAAAAGTGCAAAGATATGGTAATTTTTCACTGTGACCCGTTTAAAGGATATACAACTCATGCTTGCTGGTGCTTGCAGGCAGCTTCAACAAATCCTATAAAAAGAGGATGTGGATTTGCCACAGTGCTCTTGTATTCGGGATGAAATTGCACGCCAACAAACCAAGGATGCGAAGGAATTTCCATTATTTCAACCAGGTTTTCCTTGGGATTGATGCCAGTGGCCACCATGCCCGCTTTCTGAAAATCATCGAGGTATTTATTATTAAACTCATAACGATGCCGATGACGCTCAAGAATTACAGGCGCCTGGTATATTTTACGAGCAATGGTGTTGTCCTCCAGTTGACAGGGATAAGCCCCCAGTCGCATGGTCCCTCCCATGCCTGAAATTTTTTTCTGTTGCTCCATGATATCTATCACAGGGTAAGGCGTTCTAGGGTCAAATTCAGTGGAATTAGCGTTGCCAAGGCCTAAAACATTTCGGGCAAACTCGATTACAGCGCATTGCATTCCCAAACAAATACCCAGAAAGGGAATGCCTTGGGTGCGGGCATGTTTTATCGCCGTTATTTTGCCTTCTATACCTCGACTTCCAAAACCTGGGGCCACCAATATACCATGCAGATCCTTGAATATTTCGTTAACATTGTCCTCATTGAGCATCTCTGAATGAATCAACCGTAGCTTTACTTTTACCTGATGAACCGTTCCTGCATGTACAAAGGATTCCATAATCGATTTGTAACTATCCTTCAACTCTACATATTTTCCTACCAGGCCTATTTCAACTGTATAGCGGGGATTCTTCATTTTAAAAAGGAAGTCTTCCCAGCTGCTAAGGTCAGGTTGGCCTTCATGGGGTAATCCACATTTCTTGAGTACTTCGCGGTCTAATCCTTCGTCACGAAGTTTCAGGGGTACCTCATAAATTGAATCCATGTCGATCGACTCGATGACAGCACTGGGATTTACATTGCAAAACAGGGCAATTTTGTTTCGTAGATTATCATTGAGGGGCTTTTCAGTTCTACAAACTATAATATCGGGTTGCACCCCTTGCTCTTGCAAAATTTTGACGGAATGTTGGGTAGGCTTGGTCTTCAACTCACCGGCTGCGGCCAAATAAGGAACCAATGTAAGATGAATGACTACACATAGATTACCCATTTCCCAACGCATCTGCCTTACAGTCTCTATGTAAGGTAATGATTCGATATCGCCTACAGTCCCTCCAATCTCGGTAATAATAAAATCGTAATCCTTGTATTTTGAGAGTAGCTTAATACGGTATTTAATCTCGTCGGTGATGTGTGGTATTACCTGAACCGTGCTTCCTAAATAATCTCCCCTACGTTCTTTTTCGATAACACTCTGATAGATACGTCCGGTAGTTACATTGTTGGCTTGCGAAGTATGTTCATTCGAAAATCTTTCATAATGTCCCAGGTCAAGGTCAGTTTCTGCACCATCTTCCGTTACGTAACACTCCCCATGCTCATAGGGATTGAGCGTACCGGGGTCCACATTGATATAGGGATCCAATTTTTGAATGGTGACTTTGAAACCTCTGGCTTGCAATAATTTAGCCAAAGAAGCTGAAACAATTCCCTTGCCCAACGAAGAAGTAACCCCACCCGTAACGAAGATATAGCGAGTAGTATGCATTATTTTAAATTTTTACGTTACGGGGCGGCAAGTTACGCATTTTTCGCAAACCGAGCTTTAATTCCAAAGAGCTGATTCTTATTAAATCTGTTTATTAATGGGACAATTTTAATATTTTCAGAGCTTTAATCAAAAACAAATCCATCTTATTCATCCATCCCCTCTGGGTTCATGTTCCTTGCAGCTATATATCTTCTCCATTTTTCAAGTACCTCCATGAAATATCCCGGTAAGCCAACCTCAAAAAAAATATTTTTACTCGATGAAGGATGTATAAACCCCAATGTACGTGCATGCAGAGCCTGGCCAGGTAGAAGGGCAAAGCAATTTTCAACAAACTGTTTATATTTTGCATAAAGAGGGCCTTTCAGTATTTCACGCCCTCCATAGGCAGTGTCTCCAAACAAAGGATGTCCAATGCTTGCAAAATGAGCTCTAATCTGATGTGTTCGACCGGTTTCGAGTTGACAATCGACCAATGTAGTGTAACCAAATCTTTCCAAAACTTTAAAATGTGTAACACTGTAACGGCCTTTATCTTCGTCTTGCCACACAGCCATCACACGCCTGTCGCGAGGGCTACGATTAATATAACCCGTAATAGTGCCGCTATCATTCAAGACATCTCCCCAAACCAGGGCGGTATAATTTCTTTGAATGCGATGCTCGAAAAATTGCCTGGCCAATACAGCCTGAGCCCATTCATTGAGCGCTACAACCAACAAACCCGACGTGTCCTTGTCAATGCGATGCACCAAGCAGGGTCTTAGTTCCTCTCCAACAGTGCCTTTTTTCCCCAAAAAATGGTATAGTAATGCATTTACTAAAGTACCTGTATAGTTGGCGTATGCCGGATGAACAACCATTCCCGCCGGTTTATTAACAACCAGCACATCCACATCTTCATAAACAATTTCTAGGGGAATATTTTCAGGCTGATTTTCGGTTTCGCGGGGTGGCCCTGGTAATAATATAGTAATGATATCCCCAGGTTTTACGCGATAATTGGGCTTTACGGGATTGTTATTTACCCTAATATTACCCGCACGGGCAGCGTTCTGGATTTTATTCCTTGATACATTTTGAATCTTGTCTGTTAAAAATTTATCGATACGTAACAAGCTCTGACCGGGGTCGACGATGAAGCGATAATGCTCATAGAGCTCTTCTTGCAACTCATTTTCAGGCAGAAGATTCTCAACCATTAATGCCTGATTATTAATTTAGTAGTTCCAACAACATTTCCATTGGGCAATGTCACCTTAAGAATATACATTCCCCCAGGTAAAAAACCTAAATCAATCGTATGCTTGAAAGGCGTTTTGAAAATCAATTGCCCACTCAACCCCATAACCTCTACCATCGCTTGAGCAGGATTGTCCGGCAAGATAAGGTGAAGTTCATTACCCGTTAAGGGGTTAGGGCTTACGATAAGATGTTTCGTTTTGGAGTTTGGACTAAAATTTCCTGGTAAAGCCTTGCCAACCACAGGCCTAATCATTAAGGAACCGGAAAATTGAGAGGGACGCCACTGACCATCAATGTTAAAAGTGTTGTTTTTGCGATTGTCTCTCGATAAATCGAAGCCTATGTTTAAATTATCGTTGGTTGTATTCATCCAACCCACAAAAAAGGCATTTCGGACAACCACCGTTTTTTGTATAATAAAGCTCTGAAAATCATGAGGAATTGTTGAGAAATCGGGTCTTACAATTGAATCGTAGAGCAAAGTTCCAGGCCGACCATTATTATCTTCCCACACCAGTAAGTGAAAATACTGTTGGTTGGCAGACGAGCTCGTGGGGTTAAAGAAAATTTGCACGGCCCGCAAAGTATCTTTCATATTTAGCGTAAATCTGACGGCTGCCATTGCTCCGGCTGGGGTTACTCCGTAACCCGCCTCGGGGGTACCGTCATCGTAGGCAAAATAGTTGCGGAATTTCTGTATTAATTCCAATGTATCAAACAATCGATCTTCCGGTGTATAATCGCCAATAATTACATGACGTATAATAAAATCGGCTGAATCTTTTACCCCAAAAGGATCAATCGGTAAAATGCTTGTAATACGAGGACGGGCAAAGGGTTTGTACTTTACGAAACCAGAATCGTAAACGGGATAAATGGCATAACCTCCCCCCGAGTAGGAGGATATTTTTTGGTAATTGGGATCATAAACCGTATATCCATAGTTGCAGGGATGAGCAACGATATCGAGGTTAGAAATGAGGGTATATAGCGTATCGTTAATTTCGCGGGTAGGATCATTGCTATAATGGGTATAGGGCATGCTATGATAGTTTTTGAGCAGGGATGGGCTTACATCCACAAATCCGAGATCACGAAATGTAGAATCGAACTTATGTCTATTTTTATTCAGATATACATAGTCAATATTCCACTGATCCATGCTGCTTTGCCATGATGGAAGGATATTGTTTGCCAGGCTGGCATAAGCAGTAAATCGAAAACGGAAACCCTTGTGATAATATTTAGCACTGTCAGAAATCCAGATATTGACAAAGCCCCAGTATTTCCCATTTTTTACCTTAAAGGTATCGAGTGGCATACCAGAGGCTGCCCATACGCGATTCCAAGTACCCTCAGCAGGGGCATAAAAGTAAAGTATAAGAGAATCAAACCTTTGGGGAGAATTACCTTTCCCCTGGGGTTGGTAAAAGAAAGATAAATAAAGGGAGTCTGATTTGCGGAAAGGCCGCGCTATGGGCGTAAATATTGAATCGAGCCGAATAGGACGACTTGTGAGACGATCGGCCTCGAAAGCGGTGTAGGTGGCATGCTTATAGACAAAACCTGTAGAATCTAGTGCATCGAAGGTTGCCACACCGTAGTTGGGTGGATATACCGCAAAACTTTGACTGATAAACACATTTCTATCGCTCCATCGAGCTTCATCAGGAAAAGGTCCTCCTTTCCGAAAATCGTCGAAGAAAGGAAGCTGAAGAGGTAATGGCGATTGTGCAGATTTTAACTGGGAATTCTTTAAAGCCTGCCCAACTGAAACATGGTAAGCGACAGGGGTTAGGTACTCCTGCCCCTTTGCCACAGAAGAAATTATAATTAAAAATATAAAGGGAAACTTTTTAATCATCTGCCGTACTTTAAAATTCTGGTTCTTGAGGAATTGCCGCAGAGGTTGAGGCCTTGCGTATGCGTTCCAACTCTTTTTCATTTTTTATCTGGCCATAAACAAGACTTACACTACTTCCTGGTTCTAGCAAAGTACCTGGCCCAGGTTGCTGACGTACTACCCTAGCGGAATCGAGTGGTACATTACCCAATAGGGAAGTTTTACCCAGATTCAAACCTTGGCGGTATAAGGTATAGGGAGCTTCTGAAGCCCTCATCCCCAATACATCGGGCACTGCTGTAGCAGCATTGCCCTCTCCCAATTCTGCCATGATTATAATTTTAGAGTTTCGTGGAATCATCTCCCCTGCTCTAACAGGCCTGTTCCCTATACGTTGCCCCGATACCGCATTAAAAAATGGGCCTGGAACGTACGAAATATAATCAATTTTTAACCCAGCCTGCATAAGCGTCTCCACAGCCTGCCGTAATGACAATTCTTTGAGATCGGGCATGGGCACATAATCA
>CALJNV010000028.1 GCA_937981455.1 uncultured Bacteroidales bacterium
TTTTTCATATTCTCCACGGCTTAAGCATTGTAAAAAGTTTTTGGCGGTTCTTTCCTCCTCACTTATCGATTTACACGCAAGCATCAAAATTAAAATGAAACACAAAAAGTTTAGTAATTTCATGCCAACGTAGATTTTACGTTTTAAGGATTTCAAAGATAATAATTTTATTTGCCGATAGATTATTTCTGCAAACGATTGCAAATATTTAAGAGAAAAAGCTATTTTTGCGCCATTGCAAGAAAAACTAATAGATTTTATTAATACACCAAAAATCAACAATTATGAAAAAACATAATTTTAATGCCGGACCTTCTATTCTCCCTCGCGTTGCCATCGAAAACACGGCAAAAGCCATTCTCGACCTCAACGGAATCGGTCTTAGTGTCCTAGAAATTTCGCATCGCAGCAAGGATTTCGAAAATATTATTAATGAAGCTGTTGCACTTTTTAAGGAATTGCTTAACATTCCAGAAGGTTACCATGTTTTATTTTTAGGAGGTGGAGCCTCATTACAATTTTGCATGGTGCCTTACAACCTGCTTAACAAAAAAGCAGCCTATCTTGAAACCGGGGTATGGGCTAAAAAGGCCATCAAAGAAGCCAAATTATTTGGAGAGGTGGTGACGGTAGCCTCTTCGGCGGATAAAAATTTCAGCTACATTCCCAAAGGTTTTACAATTCCTTCGGATGTTGACTACTTTCACATTACAACCAATAACACCATTTACGGTACTGAGATTCGCGAAGATTTTGATAGCCCTGTGCCTTTGGTAGCCGACATGTCGTCGGATATCTTGAGCAGGCCGGTTGATGTTTCAAAATATGCCTTGATTTATGGGGGCGCGCAAAAAAATCTTGGACCTGCCGGCGTTACTTTCGTCATTGTGAGAGAAGATGTGTTGGGTAAAGCAGAAAGACCCATCCCTACCATGTTGGATTACCGTACCCATGTGAAAGAAAACTCCCTGTTTAATACACCTCCAGTTTTGCCGATTTACACCGTGATGGAAACCTTGCGCTGGATTAAGAGCCTTGGAGGAGTTGCTGAAATCGAAAAAATGAACAAAGCAAAAGCTCAGTTGCTTTACGATGCCATCGACAACAGTAAAATGTTTGTTGGAACAACTGAAAAGGACTCCCGTTCGCTGATGAATATTTGCTTTGTTATGAAGCCTGAATATGCAAGCAAAGAGGAAGCTTTTCTTGAGTTTGCCAAAAAGCGGGGTATGGTGGGAATTAAAGGACATCGTTCGGTGGGAGGATTTAGAGCCTCTACCTACAATGCATTACCCATGGAAAGCGTGCAAGCGCTTGTAGATTGTATGCAAGACTTTGAGAAGGAGAATGCTTGATTATGAGTCCCTCACTCATCCAAAATCCATATTTTTTACCGCCTCTTGCCCCAAGAGGCGGTTTTTTGTTTAAATACTTTGCAAAATCTTTATTTTAAAGTATATTAGCTGGTAAATTCAGGAAATATGCAACTGAAAACATGTACTTTAATGCTTTTCTTTTACATATTGTTTACCCAATCCTGTCAATCTCAAAACATTGATAAGACTATGCAATACACTGATCGTAGACCTGCTGTAGCCGGTCAATTTTATCCGGCCGATCCTGTAATATTAAAAAGAGACCTTGAAAAGCTTTTTTCTCAGGCTAAGAAAGGACCCACTCATCAACTGGCTGCGATTATTGTTCCCCATGCCGGCTATGTTTTTTCAGGTAAAGTGGCTGCATCAGGATTCAATCAAATTAATCCTAACGCTGAATATGAAAATATATTTATCCTTGGGCCCAGCCACAGGGCAGGTTTCGAGGGTGCAAGCATATACGATAGGGGAGCCTATCTCACACCTCTGGGTAAAGCAGAGGTCAACACAGATTTAGCTGCTACCCTGATTCAAAAATATCCTTTCTTTTCCTACCGACCTGAGGCCGATGCCTGGGAGCATGACATCGAGGTTCAAATTCCTTTCTTGCAGTATCATCTGAAAAAACCGTATCGTATAGTTCCAATCCTTGTTGGAACAGAAAACCCGGAAGTACTTAAAAAAATTGCTTCAGCCCTTCGACCCTGGTTCAATGAGCGCAATCTGTTTATTATTTCGACTGATTTTTCGCATTACCCCTCGTTTGAAGATGCCCTAAGCGTGGATATGGCCACAGCCCGGGCAATCGCTAGCAATCACCCTGATACACTCTGGGAAACGCTCCGACAAAACAAAGCCCGACACATCGCAGGGTTGGCTACCAGTCTCTGCGGAGCCTCTGCCGTACTCACCTTGCTGTACATTACTTGCGAATTATCGGATATTTCTATCAAAGATATTGATTATCAAAATTCTGGACATAGTCCGTATGGCGACCACGATAGGGTGGTGGGGTACCATGCTATGGTTGTTGTTAGGCAATCCTCACAATCCACTGCTTTTCATCTTAATGACCAAGAAAAAAAAACCTTGCTTAATATTGCTCGTAATACTATTCATCAGTACCTGAAAACAGGTACGCGTGCCCCAATACCTCACAGCCAGCTTACACCATCCTTGAAAAAACCTTGTGGCGCTTTTGTTACTTTACATAAAAAGGGCGACCTGAGGGGATGTATTGGGCATTTTGGGGAAGATAAACCTCTTTATGAAGTTGTCTCTGACATGGCAATAGCTGCTGCATTCAACGACACACGATTTATGCCTGTTGCTGAACACGAAATGAAGGAGATAGATATTGAAATCAGTGTGCTTACCCCAATGCGCAAAATACAATCTATCGATGAAATACAACTGGGAAAACAT
>CALJNV010000029.1 GCA_937981455.1 uncultured Bacteroidales bacterium
GGATTCATTGGGCATCAAGGCCTGTCCCAGCGTTTGAATAATTTTCAATATATTATTTTCCCAATCTTCCGACATAGGGTCGAAAGGGATAACCTGAGCGTTGACTTCGTGGGCGATGGTTTGGGCATTTTCGCGGTCAAATTGTTGTTGTACGAGAATTATTCTTATGTTTTCTTCGCGCGCTAGGTCAATAAATTCACGTAGACCTTTGGCCGATGGCGCATTGCCTTCCCGCTCCACAGCAATTTGTTTTAAGCGATATTGATGAGCAAAATAAGTGAGGGCCGGGTGAAAAATCATAAAGCTTCGGCCTGAGAAAGGTTGAAAAACCTTAGTTGCCAGAGAATCCAATTGATGGATTCGCCCTAGGAAATTTTCAAGATTTTGCTGGTATTCAGCTTTTTTTTCTGGGTGAATTGTCTCCAGGGCCCTGGCGATGTTTTGAGCTAACATGGCAGCCTCACGGGGCGAAAGCCAATAGTGTGGATCTATGCCTTGATGGGAATGCTTATTGTTTTCCTCTTCCTCACTGTGCTGACATTCACCTGATAGGAGGCTTACACCTTCTGACCAATCAAAGGTTTTCAATTGAGGATGAGATGCTAAAAACTTAGGCTCCCATTGTTGCTCAAAAGCAAGATGCCCATTTTTTATCCACAATACTGCCTCTGCAAGCTCCACCATTTGCTGTGGGGTGGGATCATAGGTTTCGTGACTGGCACCTGGGGCCACGAGCACTTCTATGTTAAAATTATTACCGCTAATTTGCTCAACAAAGTATTTCTGGGGTAGTATGCTAACGGCAATAGTTTCTTTTTTCTGGTTTTGGGTGGTGGTGCACGAAAATGCAATGAAAACCAGTACTATTGAAAAGATTAATCGCCTCATGTAATTTTTATTCAAATATAAAACATATTCCAACAAAAGGGGCAACGCAAAGTTTAGGGTCGATAGATTGTCGCTGTCTTTCTAAGGGAGGCAGCCACAAAATACCCTAAAGCTGAGCCGTTGAGGTTCCCTTTAACATTGGAAGGGGAGGGTGAAAAGAGTGGGGTTTGAGGAAAGAGTTCTCTCTGCATAAAAGCTAGGTAATCGCTAAACCACCTTTCTATTCCATAAACTTCCAAGATAAGAGTATCCCCGGGCTTAATGTTTTGCCCTCTCCGCTCTGACGCAAAGGCAATTGTCAAGCCATTTAAATATAAACCATCAAAAAACCTATCATCGAAACTGTTCCATTCTATGAGGCTGTCGGTTTCTAATTTACCATTGATAAAATATCGAATCATATAGGCATCAGGACCCACGGGTTCCTGCCCGTAAAGCTTTATCTCCCAGAAATTGTTTCTGAGCCCTTCCCTAAATTGAACCCGAGCAGAATCGGCCCTCAAATTTCTTGGAAGTGTAGATAAGGCATAGTAGTAATTTTTATTGTCAATAGCCTTGTTGAGGTGAATGCCTAATCGGTAATTTGTGCCCACGTTTCCATAAAAATTCTCCGGTGTTTGGTAAATACCCGGTGAAGTTTCATTTAACATGATGCTATCACTATTGTAAGCCAGGTAAACCCGAGCTCCACTAATGATTGGTGAAGGTTGATTGCTGAAATAAGGGGCTGTGGTAGATAATTTTATGGTATGCGGGCCTGCCTGATCAGTTATCATGCCTTCTACCACCAACCGAGTAAAGGATTCATCGAGCTCAATATCTATCTTTTCGGTGCATGCCGAAGTTGCCAAAGCCATAATCCCTGCGAAGAAGAAAAGCTGCGTCTTTTTCATTTCAAAATTTGAAATTAAAAGTTATACTTGGTAGGATACCGAACAGGTAGGTTTTTTCTGCAATAGTACGTTGAGGGTCATCTGGATCTTGCCGGAAGTTAATAGTCCAGGCATTTTTACGACCGTAAGCGTTGTAAAGAGAGAAATTCCATTCATATTCCCAGGGTCGACCTGGCTTTTTTTCCCCTCTTAAAATAAAGGAGAGATCGAGGCGATGGTATGAGGGTAGGCGATACGCATTGCGATCTGAGTATACGGGAACTATATTGTTCCCAATTACCGCACGACCTGTGGGGAAAGTAACCGGTGTGCCCGAAGAATAAACCCATTGGGCTGAGATTATTATTCGAGAATTGAATTCATAGTTGGTAACGATTGAAAACTCATGGGGTTTGTCGTAGGCTGGAGAATAGGCTTTACCATTGTTAATAGCAGCTATTGTACGTTGGCTGCGCGATAGGGTATATGCCATCCATCCATTCAAGCGACCTGTTCTGCGGCGAATCAAAAGTTCAACGCCATAAGCACTTGCAGTTCCCGTTCGTAGTTCTGCTTCAAGGTATTCATTAAATAAAAGCTGTGCTTGATCTTTGAAGTCAATTGCATGGGAGGTGGTTTTATAATACAACTCCACGCTGGATTCGTAAGTGTTTTGTATAAAATTTCTGAAATACCCCACAGCAATGATGTTTGACCGCTGGGGCTCTACATGGGGCCCGGTCATAAACCAGATGTCTAAAGGCGTGCCCGCGGTGGAATTTTGTGCCAGCTGGATGTATTGAACAGTTCTTGCATATGAGGCTTTTACACTTGAAAATTCGCTCAGAAGAAAGCTTCCAGATACTCTGGGCTCTAATGCCCAGCGGGAATGATACATCTTCCCTTTTTCATACCTGATAGAGTCTACTACCAGCCCATTTGGGGCGTAATTAAAAACTGTTGCCGGGCCTATATTGTGGAAGGACGAAAGACGCAGGCCGTACTTTAACGAAATTAATGGGGTGATTTGTTGATCGTTAGATACATAAAGTGCAGATTCAAGACCATATTGTCTGGGCATAGATAAGCGATTGAGAGAGGTTTCACTGCCAATACCTTCTACAATTCCCGGGTTGAAATCATGAAACAAAGATTGCCCACCCATACGCAGGGTGTTGTCGGGTGATAAAAAGTAGGTAAAATCGGCTTTAATTCCATAATCTCGAATACCTGAAGTCCATTTAAAAGCATTTGATTGATTTTCTGGAGTTCCTACAAAGTAATTGTACTGGGTGTAAATACTTGTAAAATTAGCGAAGATGCGGTCGCTGAAGAGATGGTTCCAGCGCAGGGTTAAGGTTTGATTTCCAAAATCAAGGCCTCCAAAAGGGTTCTTGAATACATCGCGTCCCAAATAGCCAGAAAGGAAAAGTCGGTTTCGTGGGTTGATATTGTGGCTAACTTTTGCATTCATGTCATAAAAATAGAGGGTATTATCGCGTACGGCTTTGTCTTTGGAGAGGGGAAGAAAAATGTCGGCATAGGTTCGACGGCCGGCTACAATGAATGAACTGCGCCCTTGACTAAGGGGGCCTTCAAGAACTAACCGGCTTGAGATGAGGCCTATACCTCCGTTGCCATGAAAGCTTCGATTGTTTCCATCTCGTGTACGTATATCAAGAAGGCTCGATAAACGCCCTCCATCACTGGCTGGGATATCGCCCTTATAGATTTTTACGTCTTTAACTACATCGTTGTTGAAAACCGAAAAAAAACCTAAAAGATGTGCCGCATTGTATACTTGAGCCTCATCCAGTAAAATAAGGTTTTGGTCGGGTGCTCCCCCTCGAACGCTAAAGCCAGTTGAGCCCTCTGCTACCATTTTTACCCCTGGTAGCATTTGCATGGCCCGGATGATGTCTACTTCGCCCAACAAGGCCGGAATGCGATCAATGGTTTTCGCATCAAGCCTTACCACGCTCATTTCATTGGTTTTGACATTGGCATCGATCTTTTCGGCACTTATTTCTACTGCAGTCAACTCTTTGGTTTGCGGTTTGAGTGCAATATCTAATCTCAAATGGGTTCGGGTAAGATCGGCTTTCACGATTTGTATTTCATATCCTACAAATGAATATTGTATGTTGTAAACCCCTGCAGGCAATGAGATGGAGTAAAACCCATAAACGTTACTGGATGTGCCGATTCGGGTTTCTTCCACCCATACAGTCGCTCCAATCAATAATTCGCCACTTGAGGCATCGCTTATAACTCCGCTAATTGTATACCTGGGCGCCTCTTCCGATTTAGCCCCTATTGCAAAGTATAACAATATTAAAAAACTGATTGATAGTATTTTCATGGATAATAAAAATCCGAATTATTGTTTAATTGTGGTTCATTAACATTCAACAAGTTGCATGGTTCAATTGTTTCACAATATTCCCGAATAATAGGCTTATGCTTGCTGTGGGCGATCTTAAATCGCTTGAAGAAATGAGGGATTTGGGGCCTTCGGGTGTGTTCAATTGTAAATTAGCTCCGCCCACGTGCCGAAATCCAATACCAAAGTTGATTTTAAACCATGTAAAAAGATTAACCTCCATTTCTGCTTGTGGTGTCAAAACAAAGATCGCATCATTGCCAAGTTCATCGATGGGTGCTTCTTGATTTTTTTTTTAGCATAGGTAATACTTCCCCAACCCATTTTAGTGCTTACAGTTCAATGAATGATTTTGTGAGAGTGGTGAAGGTATCCTAACCAGAATCCTCCATGGTTTATTTGGGACCTTAGGTTATTGAACGTTTGCGCATTTCCGTTTCCATTGTTCAGGGTGACGTTGTACAGGGGCTCTTGGGTTGTCGGACCCACCCCATATCCTCTAAAGAAAAAAGTCTGATTGATGATAGCTGCTCCGCCGTTCCCAACAAATACACCTAAAGCATGGTCTATGCTGCTGAATTCTACCCATGGACCATCAAAACCCGAAAAGCTAATGTCTCTTTCCTCGCTAAAGAGAAATTCTCTCTTTCGCTCATGGGTTTGCTGCCCCCATGCAATAACTGATAAAAACACAAGGCCTATCGATAATAATACTTTTTTCATCTTTGTATATTAAAGGTGCATTGATGTCGAGATGCTTTGAGTAGAATTTTGATGACAGGTTGGTTGGTGTCCATGGAGTTGCATCGGGTTTCAATATCCAGGTTCATTATTCGATTTATAAGCTCTGCATATACAACTATGGGCTGTGGCCAGAGATTACAGTTCGTTAGGATTTTTTTTGTGTAAATAGGGATTTTGTCGGTGTGGTTTTTTATAAAAGCCAGGTGAAAGTCGCAGAGCTGCCCAGCCAGGCTTGAGGGTTCAAAGGGGTGATTCAAGCCCTGGACCTCATCGTTTTTAATGAATTCTTCAAGACAAATAAAAAAATTGTTGAGCAATACCAGATAATCGCTTGAATTAGCGGATGATGGATTTTGAAAACCGGTGTTCAAACGCGAAATTTCCTGGCTTAGGGTAGGTGCATTCATCAAACCGGTATCGAGGCGGTTTCCCCGTAAAATGTCGTAAAGTACTTTTCCTTTCAAGGCCCTTGAAGCGATGGTGGATCGGTAACTATAAAAAGACATGCCCGTGGTGATCCCAGGCCTTTCTTTCTCCATCAATGCTGCAGAAAGGCTTTTTAAATCGTTCATCCAATAAGCGTCATCTCCTAAAAACATTGCATGTAGCGCCTGGGGTTCAAGGGCGGGTAAAAGATCGCCGTGATTATTCACCTCAGTGGCAGCCTCAGTGGCCCAACTATCCATCCATTTTTTGTTTATTGCTTTTCTGATTATTAGATCTACCGGCGAATATATGCCCAGTCTTGTTAAATGTCGGGCCAAAGCGGGCCGACCAAAGATTTCTTCGGTCGGTGTCAGAGTACTGGTGTTGTTTCCAGCTACTACCAGTAAATTTCCATCGTCAGCTAGGTACAAAGTGTAATCTTCAAAGACCTGCCCCAGGGATTTAAGTATCGCTGCTAGAATTACTTCATTGGTCTCATAAAGCTGAATCCATTGGGCAAAGATTCCATCTTCTTTTAGAGACGCTTTTATAAGTTGATAGAATTCTTTCGTAAATAAATTGCTGTTCCCCATTACCCAGGGATTGCTGGGCTCTGAGGCTATGATATCATAAGCATTTCTATGGCCTATAAACCAACCTCGTGCATCGGCTGTATGAATGAGGTTTCTATGATCAGTCCAAAGGGCAGAGACTCTTTCGCCAAAGTTTGGAACGGCCTCAATGACAGCTGGTTCAATTTCAATAATGTCATTAACCTTTATATTTGGGCATTGAGAAAGAATGCTTGCCGATAGGCCTGAGCCTAAACCCACGGTGGCAATATATTGTGCATCAGGCTTTAGCGAGAGGGGAAGGGCTCCTAGTAAAATCTCAAAAGGTTCATCGGTGGAGGGAAGATCGGTCATCGAAATACCTGCGTCCGGCTTTCCATCAATAAGAAGGCTCATCAAGCCCCGACTGTCGAAACTGATAGCCACCGTTGAATGCCTTCCATTGTATACTGCAGCAATTTCTGCATGATTTTGGGGTTGGCCCGTACGAAATACCCCTGAAAAAAGTTCTTGATGGGTGGGTTGGATTAAATACGAAAATATCAATAATAAAGCATTGAAAATCAAAATGGATTTAGTCTTCTGCTCGGGCTTTCTATTTAAAACAAGAGCTCCAATAAGTATCATTAGTCCCGTTGCAAATGTGCCCTGGAGAGGCCCTATCCAAGGGATAAGTAAATAATAGCCTGCAAGAGTTCCCAGCAAAGTACCTAGCGTTTCAGCTGCATACAATTTTCCTGCTGAATGATTGGAGGCAAATATCAGTTTTGTAAACAAGTATCCATTCATTAGCGATGGGGCCGACACAAAAAGCCAAGGTAATAGTACTTGATAGGTTTTCCAAAGCTCAAATCCGGTTTCGTTTCTGCTTATCGAATGCCAGGCAAAAGATTGAAGATAATATAAAGTACGAAATGCAGGAATGCTAATGAAAATCAGCATGCTGTAAAGCAAAAAAAGTTTTTGAAGCTCGAATCGATCGTTGGCAGATGTATTTTTGCGAGATGCCAATAGACTACCGACTCCGGCGGGGAGAAGGATCCCCAGCAGAACAGATCCAAAAGAAAGGTAGGAAGCACCTTGAACAAGTTTTGCCAATCTTAAAGCATTGATCTGAAATAGCATACCGGCAAATCCAAGAAAAAAGGCCCCTTTCATTGCAGTATCTGCAGCTGGCGATGAAGGGGGATTCACTGGTTCTTGAGAAGATTTTGACTTTATAAAAAACAACAAAAGACCAGAGATTATTAAAGCAATTCCACAAAAAATCAGTACGGTGGAAAAGGGTATTTGGCCATAAAATTTAAAGATGGTAAGAGCGATTCCTAACCCAGCCCCTATCAATCCGGCAGCATAGTAGCCTCCTGCAGCCCTGCGTTGGGGCTCAATAAATACAGCCAGAGAATACATGGCCCCCCCTGCTACAGCAGTTGGTAAGACCCATGCTACAGAGAACACAATAAAACTCCAAGCGGGCCAAGAAGGAAACTTATTTTGTAAAATTTGAATTACAATGGGGTAAAGAAGGATGAGGAGTCCGTTTCCGGCAAGTAGAAGGCGCATAGTTTTTAAGGGCTTGCTCCAATTTTCGAGCGACGCAAACCATGCGCCTGCCGCCAGCCCTCCGGTGAATAAACCTATACTCAGAGCTTGGCCGGCAAAACTCGTCCCAGTCCATTGCCTAAGCCAGGAAGGTAAAACCATCTCGAATACCATCAATCCAAAAAATTGAATGGCGAGAATTAGCCCTATAAGCCATTTTATTAGGCTTTTCATATATAATTAAGTTTATTTGATAATCTTGTCCAGTACAGGGCGGGCCGCATCTTTGTGTATCATAATGTTCATCATTTTCAACCGCAAATAGTCTTCACTCATGACTCTATAGCCGGGTGTAGGACAATCGAAAGCACCAGAACCGGAATCCTTCAGTAAATACCACCACTGTCCTTGATGATTGAGTGCACCTATAAGATGCATACAATGGTCATCGGTGGTACTTTTGTTGATAAGTCTAAGTTCCCTTGCATATGCATTGATATAGGCTGAAGGAACATCGAAGTCGGGGATAAAAGCTGCGCCTGTCTGGCTTCCAAAGCCAGGTTCTGAGATATCTCCACAAATACACACCGTTTGTTTTTGAGCCAAGGTATTGCGCACAAGGCCTGTAAAATCCTCTAGCGCAATATTGTAATATTCACCCAAGTTGCGCCAATTGTCCTCCTCTTCGAGTACGCCTTTCTGATTTGGGGTTTGCTTGAGATTCGACATGAAATGGTAATAATCGTCGGGGTTGAGCTTCAGAACTTCCTCTGCGAACTGGCGCGGCGAAAAGGTCTTTCCCTGCCATTGGAATGTTTCGGGGGGTAAACCCATGTAATGGTTTAGTATTGCGCGTATGACTTTTTGTGTTGTTTCTTCGTCCCATGCACTACTACTTTTTATAAAATCTAAATAGGCTTTCATTTCGTCTACCATCTGCGTATGATGATGAAATTTCTGATAATTAGGTTTGCCTGGGTAGGCTTGTGCCGGAACTGCACCATAACGTTTGAGTAGTATAGGCACACTGGATGCTTCAGAGCCTTCTCCAAAACTGATCTGCCCTCGAGTTCTTACAAATTCTACTGCTTTTTCAAGGTATTCAAAGTAAACAAAATACATTTCCGACAACTTGATCTCATTGCCAGTCAATCGTTTACACTCCGACTCAAGATACGAAACCGCAGCAAAACACCAGCAGGTGCCTGTTTCTCCTTGGCTCAAAGGAGGTTGATGCCAAAGCTTCTGGTATTTATCGGTATTAATGGGAAATGAGGGGTTACTAATAGCTACTGGAATAAGCTTTTGAGTAATCTCGTCCTCGAGTAAGGGCGTGGCATCGGCTTTTATTTTTTCATAAAATCCTGGTTTTTTCTCCTGATACATGAGCTTGTCCTGCGAATATTGTGCCCAAGGTGAGAGTGTTAGGCCTAACAGAAAATAAACCGAAAGGAAAAATGTATTTTTCATGGCTAGGTTTTGTCATATAAGTGAATAAATTCAAACGAATTGCCGATGGAATGGAGAAACTTCATGAAATCCTCAAAGCGAAGGGCTACAGAGGCGGTGTTTATCAGAGGATGAAAACTGAGGGTATTGGCTTTCTGCAAATTGGCGTCAAGAAATATATGAACGTGATGCTCCACATCGTTGATAAGCCCAAAAGGTGTCACTGCACCAGGCTTTACCCCTAAATACTTCATCAATCTGTGCGGAGAGGCAAAAGAAAGCTTACCTTGACGCAATCGTTGCTCCAGGGCACGGATATTGAGCTCGTTGGTGTGCTCGATTACCACAAGATAATGTTGGTTTCCTTTATGATTTCTAAAGAATATGTTTTTGCAATGGGTTGTGGGTATGCTTTTCCAATAATCCCTTGCAATTTCAATAGTGGGAGCGGGAGGATGTCGGTAAATGGTATACGATATACCCAGGTCATCGAGCAGGGCATAAAGGTCCTTTTCACCTTTGGGTAGCATTTTTTTAGGGTCAAAATTATGAAAACCCGTGAAAAGACAAGGAACTCATTACCAATTAAAAACCCTGCCTTGGGGCAGGGCACTAAAGCTAAAGATTTATTCATCCTCATTATGCCCGTTGTGCCAGGCATGGTCAAGTTCTTCCAGGGAGAGGAAAGAATATTTGTAATCCATGGGCACAATTGCATTGTACTGGGCAACAGTGGCATCGTTAAGGCAGGCATCGATAATAAGCCTTCCCAGGTGGTTGAGTTCGGGGGTTAAGTATTTTTTGAGTTCTCGCTTAAAGAAGTCGGTGAGGAGGGCTGCTCCATCGTCGTAACCTTCTATTCCAACTTCTGCTTGTTTGTAGACCTTGAGAAATTTCGAGGTAATTTTTGCGCCTTCAATGGTGAGATAATTAAGTTCGTACCCCAGTAAAGGGCATCTAGCCTCCTGGGTTTGGTCGCTACGCAGCTTTGCATTTCCACGTCGGGTTAGGTATTCTCGCATTAACAATTGAGGCTTAAAACCAACTTTCCAAGCGCCAATATGCTGGTTGGGAACTAAAATGTATCGCATACGGGGCGTATTGATGATTTGTTCGAGCAGAAGATTGGCATGTGTAACTCTTTTTCCGGTAGCGAAAGGCCAGTAGGAACCTACTCCTTCTGATTCCAGGGCTCCACCACTTACTATGCTTGGATTAGCGTAGCCTCTTGGAGCTACCAATCTCCACAACCATGCAAGGGCTGGTGGAAGAACATGAAATAGGCCAATGATACCAATATCAGGTTTTTCGCGGGTGCAAGGGGGTGTTCTTACACCAAAGCTGCGTATGTCGACTTTCACGGGCTTATTGATTACATTGGGGACATATTCTCTGGGAAGTACTACCCTGGGATTGGGACAGGGTTTACCTGGCGCATCCTCGGTATGGTTCCAGATGAGCACCGTACACTCAGGCTTCGACTGCAGATTGAGAAACAATAACGGTCCGGCAGGTTTTAATGTGGCTTTTTCCAGAAATGGATCGTCTCCGTATTCCTTCACCGAGTCTACTCTGATAAACCAGGCATTTTCTGCATCCAAAACATTCAGTTTTCCATTGCTGGTTTGAATCGATGGGTGGCATAAAGCCATATCGTCGGTTACCGGAAAGAAATCGCAGAATTGTGAAATGTTGATCAGGCGGCGTTCACCATTGATAAGGTTTTGACCGATGAGCACTTGTCCATTGGGCTCTCGAACAATATGCTGTAGCATCTCGCTCTTGCCTCCTCCGCTGGCCCCCTCGTGCATAAAAGTCGTCAGATTATCGTATGGACTTATCACTTGAACAGTTGAGCAATGGGCGGTGATCCAGCCTTCTTTCTCTCCTTTGTCGAGTAAAACAGAATACAATCCCTTTTTAGCACTTGGCCCAGGATATAAGTTGTAAGAGTACAGTTCATGAAGCTTTTCGCTTCGCCGATGCACCACGATTTGCTTCCCATCAAAATGGGTATGTCTGAAAATTGGCGCTACGTATATGACTGATTCAATTTTGAATTTTTCATCCAGTGAGCTGAGGGGCATTATTTTTTGAAGCATAGCCAATCCCATCGCAAAAAATCCTGCATTCGCTGGAACTATGGCCACGCCTCCCACTCCTATTCCTTGATTTCCTGCAAAATAAAAAAACATGGCTAGCTCTTGGGTCTTTAGCCAACCAAATGTTTCTTCTCTTAGAACATGAAAATCGTATCCAAATTTTTCTTTGAAACGGGGTTTGTCAGTAGCAAAATCATCGGCTATCAGCATGGTATCGGGGTCACGCCGACGCATGTAGGCTTCAGGATAATTGGTCGAAATCCCGTTACTGGTCCTGTGAACTACCGCTTCGGTTATCCATCCTTTGCCCGGTACCTCATATTTTACTTCATAAGAGTTGCTTCCCTCACCACCGGCTGCCGCTTGAGCAAGGGATTCTACACTCTCGAACAGCTTTATACTGGGTGCCTCTTTTATCAGCTCAATTACTTCGCCTGGCATTTCTATGCCTCTTTCATTGATTTTTTTTATTATTTCTGACATATTGAATGTTTTTAAAAAGGAAATCCTTAAAAGACCCGTAAATTTTTTCACTGACTTACCAGTTCAGTTTTTTCTGAACCAAAGTTTCTCTTTCCTTTTTTTAATGATTCCGGAAATATTTTAAAATTAATCTATTAAATATATTTTTGTATTAAACTCTTCCGGTAGTCGTCTCATAAATCCCGATGCAAAAATAGTTAAATTATGATTGCGATATTGCGAAAAAATTTGATTTGTGAAAAAAATAACAATAAAAATTTGGGGTCTGACTCGTTTAACCCATCTTTCTTGACTTTTAATTTTGTAAATAAAAATCAATTATTTATATATTCTTAATAAAATTATTACTTTGTAGGATGAGCTCACAAAGTGAGATGTTGATTCAAAAAAAAAGAGGCAGTCGTTTTATTGCGACAGCCTCTCTTATTAGCTCGAGAGTTTGTTAAGTTATTTCACAATCAGACGATGCGTTTCGGTGCTTGTAGGTGTTTCAATTTTTACTAAATAAACTCCAGATGATAGATTACTGATATTGATTGAGTTAGTTCCTTGTGTGAGGTTTTTTTCGTACATTTTTTCGCCTGTAAGGGAAAAAATGCTGACTTTGGCGTCAGAGGCAAGGTTGACCATTACTTTTTGGATGGCAGGGTTGGGATAGATGCGATTACGTGCTTCAGCGATGGATGGGATACCTGTTCCCATCTGGCCATATATTTTAATATCATCAATTTCCCATGTAGCACTCTCGATATCGGTGCTGGTATATTTGAAAGCAATTGTTAGATTTCCTTGTGCAAATACAGATATATCGATGTTGCCGCTAAAAGTCCAACTCCAACCACCGGTTGAGAGTGTGGGTTCCAGCACTTCCCAGAAGGCGGTATTGGGATCGCCTCCATTGTAATTGGTACTTACCAGAGCTACGATATCGGGTCCGGCATAATTGCGGGCAGAATAAAACTGCAGGATTTCTCCGGTATAAGGGGCCAGATCCAGTTTGGGGCTGATGAGCCAGTCCTCATTGGGCTTTGAACCTCCAGCATAACCGCTCATTTTGGCACAGGCTGAATTATTGAGCCCATGTATAGTATCAATTATCCATACCTGGTCGCCAAAGACATTAAATGGGGTCCAGGTTCCAAAGGTGCGATTGTTAAAATCGTTGGAGTGGATGAGGACCAGATTGGGTGTGGTGGCATTCGCTGTTGGGGGATTCCCGTCGGTTTTGTAGTTTACCATACTACCTGTATTGGTGTAGGGATAAATTTTGAAGTAGTAAGTTTTATTGTTCTCTAAACCTTCGAAGGTATAAGTTTGAATACCCTGCACCACATTTTTAGCTCCCTTACCGTCCGATAAATCGAGATCATCAGGCTCGAAAGTACCATCCTGGGGAGCCGTAATGTTATTCTGCGTTGAGATTTTGATGAGATAGGCCTGAGGCAATTGAGCACCTGTAGTGGCATCTTCCCAGCTAAGTTTTGCGCTGAATGGCCCGGGCTGTGCTGCGAAATTTGAAGGATAATTGGTGGGCTCGGGTAATGCGGTGGCTGTATAGCCGGTCCATGATATATTGTCGATACTGACCTGACCAGCATTGTTGTCGTGCTGAATAAATTTCAAAACAAAGTCGCCGGGAACATTCACCAAAATATCCCCTGAATTTTTTATTAAGTTTTGTTCTCCGTTGCTTGTTACAGTGGCCACCAAAACCCCGTTGACCATAACATCAAGATTTACATTGGTTGAAAATGCTTGCATGTAATTGAAGTTGAGGATACCCATGCCCCCTGAAATTAAGCCCGATTCCACACTTGAGGTGGGCGTGCGGTTTTTACCCAGTGTAGGGGTGGGTGGGGTGATATGAATATCGCGACGACATTGCCAATACGTCCATGTAGAACCATCATTACCTATAAAAGTACCGTCTACATAGCTGGTGCTGGAACTTACTGGAAAATTCGTAAAATCTTCAAAGCCCTGGGCGTGAATATTTTCTACAGTCATCAAGAAACCTGCTAGTAACGTGATAAGGGTAAGTAAACGAGTTTTCATAAATATTTGCATTGTTAAATATTTGAGTCCAAAATTAATAATAAGAATTGAATAGGATGCGTTTTTAACAAAAAATAAAAATCGGCCACAGCCTTTTTAGGTGCGGCCGATTTAATTCAATCATAATGATTACTGTAGAATGATTTTTTGAGCTTTGACGTCGCCCTGAGAATGGGTGAGTTTTACAAAGTAAATGCCCCTGGGCAGGGTACTGACGTTAACTGTGTATTGATTTCCAGAGAATTGAGAGGCGAAAACTTTTTCACCGGTAAGAGAAATCAATTCAATTTTATAAGTACTGGAATTTGTTTTGAGTCTAAAATGCGTTGTTGCGGGGTTGGGTTCTATACGAAATGCATGCATTGAAGGCTCGTTTATACCAGGGTTCACTGATACTTCGATGTAATTAGGCTTTGTGGTAGTGCTTGTACCGAAAGAATTGGTTACCGTGAGGGTTACATCGTAGGAGCCCAAGTAATTATAGGTTATAGGGGGGGGTGTTTGTCCGCTAAAAGATGGAGGCGTCCCACCGGGGAAGCTCCATTCCCAGGAAGTGATATCTGGCCCTGAAGAGAGATCTGTAAATGTGACAGACTCACCTGGGTGAATTGCGGTAGGAAAGCCCACAAAGTCAGCCACAGGAGGAATTGGAATAATGCAGGGACCTCCCGGTGTAGCCCAAATGGTGTCTCCATTTGCATTGATAGCTGCAAACTCTGTGCTGTGCGTCCAGCTCTCGGGTAATGCGTTATTTAGGTTGGGATCACATAATGTAAGGGACGAGCCCCAGCCATCAGCCAAGGTATCCCAGGGCAGTACATCGTCGTACCATACCGAATCTACTGTAAAACCAAATTTATCTTTCAACCGTATGAGCTCTCCTCCGTTGTTGAGTGCACCAGAAGTCCATTGAAGAGCTGTTACCCCAAAAGTGCGTTGCATTGCCAGGGCATTGACTGCAACCACGAGATAGCTTCCGGGTTCTATCAATACAGAGGGGAAGGTATAGTTGACTCCATCGGAGAAATAGAAACCATTCATGTCAACTGCATTATTTCCATTGTTGTATAATTCAATGAATTCAAGGCTATCTGTGCCAATTTCAGGCGGGTTGTACATGATTTCAGTAATTACGATATGGGCATCTATCGGAGGATTGACGGTAATGTAGGCATCTTTACAGAGGGTGTTGCTGCCGTATTGATTGGTGGCTGTTAGGCAAACGGTATACTGTCCTGCATAGTTATACAAAATGCCCGTGGGATTTTGTTGAGTGGAGCTGGGAGGAATACCACCAATGAATGACCAGTTCCAAGAAGTAGGCCCGTTGGTGCTGAGGTCGATGAAATCAACTGTTCCTCCCACAGGAATGCTTGTTGTACTGGCTGTGAAATCTACTATAGGAGGGTAAGGCGCCGTTGCTGTAGTGAAGACTTCTTCATTTCCATAAGCGGTTCCAAACTGATTGGTGGCATAGGCCCTAACATGGTAGGTGGTTGCGGAATTTAAGCCTGTAATTTGGCTCACGAATGTCCCCACGCCACTGCCGTCTGTTGTATGTGGGTCGTTGAGGGTGGGATGGGGTGAAGTGCTCCAGCATACTCCGCGAGCCGTGACGGAAGCTCCCCCCGAAGAAGTAACTGTGCCTCCACTGGTTGCGCTGTTATAGGTAATGTTGGTTGTTGCAGCAGTAGTAACTGAGGGAATCCCTTGAGGTATTAAGGGGGCATCGGTTGCAGTAATGTAGCGAATGTCCAGGCGGTTCATGTTGGTAGTGTTGGCACCACTAGGCCAGATACCGTCTGCGTCGGTGCTGTAGGCATACGTGCTGTTGTCGGCATTGCGCGATTCAATGCGTCGAATACCGCTGGGGTTGTTGGCACCAATAGGAACTATTGCAGGATAGTCGCCTGTGGCACTGGTACCTGCTTGCATATAAATGTCATTGATTTCTGTATTTAATTGCGATTGCGTCGATTGGGTAGGAATGGCATCTCTGATCTGATATGCAAAAAGTGGATCTCCAGTTCCATTCACATTGTCCCACAACAGAACATATTTACCTGTTGCTCCAACATTGGCAGTACCTTTGATATAGGCTCCGTCGTCTGTGGTTTCAGGAGTGTACGCGTTGGTGGCTATATCAAGCGCAGTAAGAATTTTGCTTCCAGCCCACATGGCATTGGAAGGCATAGTGCCCCCTGTGGGAACCCATGACATGCGAAGGGTGTGTTGTTGCCCGGGAGCAAAACGACTGGAATTACCCGTTGGCTGATAATAAATCCAGAAAGGACCACTATTGCCACTCCCATCAGTAGTAAAGGCAGCTGTAACTATACTGCCAGAAAATGCAGTTCCATTCCATACATTTCCTGCTCCATAAATATTTGAAGCCTCTGTAACAAGACCAATCTGAGTTTTAACATCGTACGTTGTATTGGGCGTGAGGCCCGAAATCTGGAAACATGCAACAAAAGGCGTACGCGCGTTGTTTGTGCCAGATGCAGTTTTTCCCCCAAAATACTTCGGTACTACCAGCTCTGTAACTGTTTGACCAAAGGTGAGGCTGTTAATGAAAAAAAGCAAAAAGCTCGTAAATAAAATCTTGCTCCAATGGTTTTGTAAATAATTTCTAATCATATTTATTCTTTTTTCTAAGTTGCAAATATAGGGCTTTTGAGAACTTATTAGATTTAGCCAATTTAAAATTACTTTTAAAGTTTTAAAAGCAGAGATTCAAGGTCTTTGCCCTGGCTGAGCATAAGCACAGGATTTTCCAAAAGTTTTTTCACTTTAACTAAAAAGCTTACCGATTCCCGCCCGTCAATAATTCTGTGATCGTAAGACAATGCTACATACATCATGGGGTGTATTTCTACTTTGCCATTGACGGCAATAGGTCGCTCCAAAATATTGTGCATACCCAAAATGGCACTTTGAGGGGGATTAATGATAGGGGTGGAAAGTAAACTTCCAAAGACACCGCCATTGGTTATGGTGAAAGTGCCTCCACTAAGTTCTTCCAGCGATATTTTTTTCTCCCGTGCCCGTGTAGCCAAATCTTTAATTTTGAGTTCGATCTCCGCCAGGCTCATGGTTTCTACATTTCTTAAAACAGGTACCATCAGTCCTTTGGGAGTGCTTACAGCTATTCCGATATCCGCATAATGGTGAAAAACAATTTCATCCCCCTCAATCATAGCATTAACTTGAGGAAATTCTTCGAGGGCGATGGCACAAGCTTTTGCGAAAAACGACATGAAGCCTAACGAAACCCCATGCTTTTTTTGAAATTCATCTTTATAATTTTTCCGGATTTCCATTATCGAACTCATGTTCACCTCGTTAAATGTGGTGAGCATGGCGGTTTCATTTTTCACAGCAACCAACCTTTCGCTTAACTTTTGGCGAAGCGGTGACATTTTTTGCCTTGAAGTTTCTCTGCTTATTTTCTCTTTCGAAAGGCTGAATCCTGAGTTTTCAACAGCTTCCACTTCGATCAGAAATTCTTCTTTATGGCGTAAATAAAATTCGATATCCTCCCTAACAAATCTATACTTTTTAAAGAATTCTAACAATTCTGTGTCGTTGACCTGGTTTTCTTGCATGAGTTTACGAGCCAGCGGCGAGAGGTGTAGCGAGAATTCTTTTTCAATGGATTGTGATGTAATGGGTGACTTTTCCTGGGTCGAAACCTGGTTATCCTTTAAAGGAATTTGATTTGTTGTGGGTTGCTCTTCTTGATCAACTAAAGGGATTGGGGGTGAAGTGGCAAAAGCTGTATCTATGCTTGCCACCGTGGCTCCTACTTCAACAGTGTCGCCTTCTTTTGCCAAGATTTTTATTTTTCCTGATTCCGGGGCACTCAGGGTAAGAGTTGCCTTGTCGCTGTCAATTTCCAGAATTTCTTGATCGCGGCTAACCACGTCGCCATCTTTTACAAGCCAACCAGCCACTACTACGCTGGTAATTGACTCGCCTGGGCTGGGTACCTTTACTTCTGTTACCATATTTTATTGGCGTGCTTTGATTGATTGGGTCAATTTTTAGTTTGAGACATCGTTGATTTCTTTGGCAAAAGTTTGCCATTTATTGCCTATGCAAACCATTCTGCATTCTATATCGAGCCGGGGGCATACGCACTGATGGAAGGCTTTATCAATAATTTTGCGTTGCTGCATAAAATGAAATTTGCTGCTACCCGTGGCAGGACTGCCTGAGGCTGGTCGGGCAATAAGCTTGAGGTTGTAATGGTCGAAGTTGATTTTGAGAAAACCCCAAGCCCCCATGTTGGCTGGTTCTTCTTGCACCCAAAGCCTAACCCTGGCGTTTGCATATTTGGTTAGTATGCTTTCCACCTGATGTTGGGGAAAGGGATACATCTGTTCAATTCTGACAATTGCGATATTACTGGCCTGGGTTTTTTCTTTTTCTTCGAGAAGGTCATAGTACACTTTTCCCCAACAGAAAATCAGTCTTTCGACTTTTTCGGGATCGGCCTGTGGGTCATCTATCACTTCAAGAAAACGTCCCTGCGCCAGATCTTTGAGCTCTGAGATTACCAAGGGATGACGAAGCAGGCTTTTGGGCGTGAATATTATCAGGGGCTTTCGGATTTCGCGCAGCACCTGACGCCTGAGTACATGGAAAAAATTGGCCGGGGTTGTACAGTTTACCACCTGCATATTGTTTTCCGCAGCCAAAATTAATACTCTTTCAATGCGGGCCGAACTATGCTCAGGTCCTTGCCCCTCGTAGCCATGCGGTAAATACAGTACGAGCCCATTCATTACGCTCCACTTGTCTTCCCCGCTGCTAATAAATTGATCGAAAATGATTTGGGCTCCGTTGGCAAAATCTCCAAACTGAGCTTCCCAGATAGTTAGGGCTTGCGGCCGAGCTAACGCGTAACCATATTCATACCCCAAAACTCCGTATTCAGAAAGAAGAGAATTGTATATTTCGAAGGTCGCCTGATCGGGACTAAGATGAGCCAGCGGAGAGTATTTTTCTTCACTGTCTTCGATGGTGAGCACAGCATGACGGTGCGAAAAGGTTCCTCTTTCCACGTCCTGCCCCGAAATTCTGACAGGGTGGCCTTCGGTAACCAAACTTGCATAAGCCAGCAGTTCTGCCATGGCCCAATCTACTTTTTCGGCTTTTATCACCATGTCTCGCCGCTCTTCAAGCAATTTGACCAGTTTTCGAAAAAAATTTTTGTCTTCAGGAAGGGTGGTCATTCTCAGGGCAAGACTTTTTAATTGATCCACAGGGTAACCGGTTTCTGGAGATTGAAGAAAGTCATCATCGTTGGCCCGTCGATATCCTTTCCATTGTTCTTCTAAAAAATTGGTAATGTTTATTTTTTCTTTCTCATTGGCTATCTTCAAACTTTCTTCCAGTCTCCGATTGAAAGCTTCTTCTTGAGCTTGAATAAGTTCAGGTTGGGCTACCCTTTCTTCAATCAATCGAGAAGCATAAATTGAACGAGGATCAGGGTGCTTCTCGATAATTTTATAGAGCACAGGCTGGGTAAAACGCGGTTCATCGCTTTCATTGTGTCCATAGCGGCGATAGCCCAACAGATCAATAAAAACATCCCGGTGAAAGGTTTCTCGAAATTCCATCGCCAACTGAATGGCAAACACCACAGCTTCTACATCATCGGCATTAACATGAAAAATAGGTGACTGTATGGTTTTAGCTACGTCCGTACAATAGGTACTGGTGCGACCATCCAGATAGTGGGTAGTGAATCCTATTTGGTTGTTAACGACAATGTGAACCGTTCCACCCACATTATAAGCAGGTAATCCTGACATTTGTAGAACTTCATATACAATGCCCTGACCTGCAATGGAAGCATCTCCATGAATGAGTATAGGGGTTATTTTCTTTTTGTCTCCCTGATAATTAGCATCTATTAAAGCTCTTGTTATTCCCTGTACCACAGGATTGACCGCTTCGAGGTGTGAAGGATTGGGGCTTAGAGTAACCTTGAATTGAGTGCCGCCTAAGGTTTTGAGTATTGAAGTGTATCCTAAATGGTATTTTACGTCGCCAAGAATTAGTTCATCTTCATATTCAAGTCCTCTAAATTCTGCGAAGATGGTACTGAAAGGTTTTTTCATCACATTGGCCAGCACATTGAGGCGTCCCCTGTGCGGCATTCCAATAATGAATTCTCTGTTCCCCAACTCAACACCTTTCTCCATCAGGGCATGCAGAGCAGGAATGAGGGATTCAGCCCCTTCAAGTGAAAAGCGTTTCTGCCCTGGAAATTTTTTGTGGATGAATTTTTCAAAGAGTACAGCACGCGTGAGGGTTGTAAGAATGGCTTTCTTTTGTTCGACGGAATAGGCAGGGGTGTTGCGAATAGGTTCCATTCTTTGAAGCAACCATTTTACTATCTCGGGCTGCCTGATAAACATAAATTCTGCCCCAATAGACTGGCAGTAGGTTTTATCGAGATGCTCAATGATGTCGCGCAATCGGGCTGGCCCTAAGCCAATTTCTACCCCTGCCTTAAATACCTTTTCGAGATCCTCTTTTTGAAGCCCGTAATTTTCCGGGTTGAGGTTTGGGCTGTACTTCCTGCGTGTTCGTACCGGATTGGTTTTGGTAAATAAGTGTCCACGCTGCCGATAATCTCTTATAAGTTCAAGAACTTTGAATTCCGAGGGCATTTCTTCTCCCTCACGGGACCTTTTGTAGCTTTTGGCAGCAAAATCAAAGCCCGCAAAAAAATTTCTTAGATCGGGCGCTAACTCTTCCGAACGGTATAAATAGGTTTGATAATAGCTCTCTATAACCTCCGGTTCTGAGCTATTGAGGTAATCGTAGGTATCCATTTTGGGTTATGTTGTCAAACAAATTTACATCAATTTTATAAGGAAGTAGGTTTTCAAACCAACAATCCATTTTTAATATTTGTTCAGCCTTCAGGTATGAGTGCGTTTTCTAAGGAATAGAAAAGGGCGCATCAATTTTTGCGCCCTGAGTAAAAGATTACCAGAGTTTTTCTATTTCAATTCATCCAATGCTCTGTGAATGCGCTGCATGGCTTCGATGAGCTGATCTTCGGATGTGGCATAGCTGATCCGTAAGCATGAAGGATCGCCGAAGGCTGAACCGGGGACAAGGGCTACATGTGCCTTCTCAAGCAGATATAAACAAAGATCGTCTCCGTTTTGGATGAGGGTATCGCCCCATTTTTTTCCATAGAAAGCATTAGCGTTGGGAAATAGATAAAATGCCCCTTCGGGTCTATTGCATTTAAGGCCGGGAATTTCTGCAATAAGTTCGAGGAGTAAGTTACGACGCTTTCGAAAAGCGTTTACCATTTCCTGCAGTTCGGAGGTATCTTCAGGTGCTTGCAGCATGGCGTCGATGGCGGCCCGCTGAGAAATAGTACATGTGCCTGAGGTCATCTGTCCCTGAATTTTATTGCATGCATCGGCAATAGCCTGTGGGCCTGCCAAATATCCAAGCCTCCACCCTGTCATGGCATAACCCTTAGAAACACCGTTTACAACGGCCACTCTGTTGAATAAGCTTTCAAAAGATGCAAGGCTGGTATGTTTGCCCTCAAAAATGATGTATTCATAGATCTCATCAGAGAGTATGAAAACATGGGGATTTTTTGCCAGGACGCTGGCAAGGGCTTCCAGCTCGCTATGGGTATAAACACTACCGGTAGGATTTGACGGAGAGTTGAACATGATGAGTTTGGTGGCCGGAGTTATGGCTGCCTCAAGCTGCTCGGGAGAAATTTTAAAGTCTTGCTCTATACCTGCATAAACGTAAATGGGTTTACCTTCAGCCAGCTTTACTAATTCAGTGTACGATACCCAAAAAGGGGCCGGAATAACTACTTCGTCGCCAGGGTTTACAAGGCTGAGCACACAATTGGCTAATGACTGTTTTGCTCCAGTTGAAACTACGATTTGCGAAGGTTTATAATCAAGGTCGTTATCGCGTTTGAGCTTATATGCAATGGCTTCGCGCAGTTCCTGATATCCGGGTACAGGGGGATAATGTGTAAAATTCTCGTCGATAGCTCTTTTGGCGGCCTCTTTAATAAATTCAGGGGTATTGAAATCTGGTTCTCCAATGCTCAGATTTATTATATCTAATCCTTTAGATTTCAGCTCCCTGCTTTTCCGTGTCATGGCCAGTGTGGCCGACTCTTCCATGTTCTTGATTCGATGGGATAAATAGTCCATGATCCATGTTTTTCTTTTGAAGACTAATTCAGGAAGCTGGCAAAATTAGAAATTTATCGGCTCTGACAAGGCCTTTTTGTTATTTTAATAACAATAAAAATATAAATAATTGATATAGCGTTGATTATGAAATCATCAAACGTTTGCAAATTTTTTCAAAATCATGTATTGTGAGAAAAGGCGAAGCTTCACAAAATATCGAAACCCCGGGCTCGGAATGCTTCTATTAATGTCTGAGAGAGCTCGGTAATAGAGATACGGTGACCTGCTTCCCAGAGATTGGTTACAAAAAGCGCATGGGGTCTACCGCGACGGTAATCTGGCTCGCGCTTTGGATGCCTGATATACCAGGCGATGGTGCCAGTAGGCTCGGCCACATTGAGTACTGCATGATAAAACCATCGGTCGCGAGTGCGGTGCATAGCACTTCCGGCTATTTTATAATCACCCAGCGAAATATCCGAAATACCTTTTTGATGAATTCCTGAAATACCCATCTGTGCAAGGACTTCCATCACGATTTGATTGCTTATGTTAAAAACTTCCGAGGAACTGGTACTTACTTGAATGGGCCAGGTGCAAGCTATTACAAGCATAAGCGGGGTAAGCACCACTGTCTCTCCACCCGAAGGACGTTTCATTAGGGTAATTCCATCGGCAGTTATCCTGTCTGCATAAACTGATGCTTCAATGGAGTTGGAGCGCCCTAATACCACGTAAACCTCGTCGGGTTGCCAACATAATGCGGCGGGTATAGAATCTACTTCTAAAAGTTTTTTGTCTGGTAAGTTGTATGCAAGGGCTTCCATAAGGAGGGCAAAATTATCGGTCGCGGAAATCTTTCTTTTTGGTGAGCTTAAGATCTTGTAGCATGGTTGATTTTACGTTGATTTGAAAATTCCAGCTCTTTAAATATCCTATGGGAATCCAATTGAAGCGCATTTCCCAACAATGAAGGTCGCGATAAATATTCACCGAAGCTTGGGATAGTTTTTTTCGCTCAAAGTCATACCCAGTGGTAAAAGCAATTTTCCACCGAGGGGCAAGGTTTAAGTCTCCATTTATCATCAAGGTTTGCACCACTTTGCGTATTACTTCTTCTTTGTATGCTGGGTATTTATGATTTGCCGTGTAATTGAGGGTATAAGCAAAACTTAACCTCCAGGGAAGATCGAAGTCTACATAGTTCTCAGGATATAATAAATACTCTTGATATTCTGGGTCATTAGGACTCATACCCTGGGGAGCGCCTTTGCCTCTTTTGCTATTCTTACTTTGTAGCGAATAGTTTAAAGATAGATTCCAATTGGTATTATCCAGGCGCAAAAACCTGCGGTTGACCTTCCATTCAAATTGGTTCAAATTGCGGGTGCCTGCACTATCGAGAATATAAGGATCCCAACTACTTGAATAGTTGACGGTAAGGTTTTTGAAGAGAGTGGTTCGTCCACTCATTTGCACCTTTGACCATCGTAAGCTGTCGCGTGTCAGGTCGTAGGAGGTAGATACTGTAAAGTTATCGATTAACGCAACTTTTTTCAGGCCAGTGATGGTGTCTTTTCTGTTTCGAACCTTCATTTCTAAGTTATTGCTTACACTGAATGAGAGGCGTCCGGCTTTACCTGCCGGGGGTGCACCATAAATTCCTCCTTCAAAAATTGAATACAGCGCAGTATGCCCCGATGCATCTTTTTGATATTCTTTATAGTACCCCCAGAAAGGTGAACTAAAATCTGGGTTGTATGAGAAGCTCACGCTGGGATTCACCACGTGGCGCAGGGCTCTTACAGGACCAAATTTGAAGAAATACATTCCATACAAACGTGTGTTGAGACTGCTACTAAATGTAAAATCGTGTGCTGCCTTAAACCCATAAAGGGTATCGGTTTTTACAAAACCACCCGGTGTGGTTCCGCCTGCCATCCCTGTGGTGTCAATCCACTGTTTACTGATGGTTTGAAAATACCATCTTTCGTTCAAATTGATTGAATGGGTGAGGTTAAGATGTTTTAAAATTTTCACACTACTGCTAATAGGAATGCTGTGTCTTACGCCATTTTTCATTTTTTTTAAGGTTTGAGGCTTAAAAAGGAGTGAGTCATAAGTGGTGATTCGGTTTTCGGCATTCGCAGAATAAGAAATGTTAATGTTTTCGTACCATCGTGTACGCCCTACCGGATTTTTTCTTTTGAAGGGTGTAAATCGATTGGCTGTGAAGGAGAGCTGGGGTAGGCTTATGTTTACCGATTTGTCGGAGGTGTTTTGCGAATGGCTGGCATTTAGGGTCAGATTGTAGTTGTCGCCGATGCGTGTCTGATAGGAAATACTTGATTGAAAAGTATTTGAAAAGAAATCGTTCATCTGGCCCGGGTTGAACTTGTTGTATTTATTGCTGACAATGTTGACGTTGGCTGAGAAATTGCTGTTAGGCCGTGCCTTGGGGTCTTGCCTGTGCGACCAACGGATACTAAAGTCGCGATTGTTGAAATATCCTGGGTCGCCAGGTTCGCCGCTGACATTGTGTGCCCAAGCAAAATCAAAATTGCCTGAATATTTATATCGCTTTGCATACCTTAGCTGTGGATTGATTCGCCAGCTTCCCCGTGTGTATATATCTCCTGTCAACGTTAGATCAAGATAATCGTTAATGGCCCAGTAATACCCTCCTCGTTCCAAATAAAAACCTCGATTGGCCG
Organism: uncultured Bacteroidales bacterium; assembly: GCA_937981455.1. Taxonomy (GTDB): domain Bacteria; phylum Bacteroidota; class Bacteroidia; order Bacteroidales; family TTA-H9; genus UBA2030. Next base: position 24,438 of record CALJNV010000029.1, read on the forward strand.
ATTCGCCATAGGTTGGAATTATGATACCTGAACGCTTATTTTTTTTATTTGGGAAATAACCAAATGGTATGAGAAGAGGTGTGGGTACATCTTGTATCGTTAAATACGCAGGTCCGGAAATGATTTTATCGCCCGGTATTACTTTGGCTTTGTTGAATTTAAAAGCAAAATGAGGGTGCTCGGCATTGCATGTAGTATACATACCCTTGCGCTGATAAATCACGTCGTCGGGCATTTTTTTTACCTTCTCGCCATGCAAGTATCCTTCCCCATCTTGAGTGATTACTTTCTCTATAACTCCCTTTCGCGTTTTATAATTGTAGCTCAGTGTTGCCGATTTAAAGCTTTGATCGCCTTCTGTGAAAATCGGGGTACCCCTTATCTTTCCGGTTGAGTCCGGCATCCCTTTGGCAAAAACCTGGTTCTTTTTAAAGTCAACCTCAACATAATCGGCTTTCAGATTTATTTTTTCATAATTGATATCTACCGCCTTATACATTAGGGTTTGCTTTTCTTTTATTTTAAAATGCAAGCTATCAGTACTTTTATAACTCACAGTTGAGGTTAGGCTATTACTTGGCTTCTTGTTTGCACGCTCGATACCAATGCTATCAGCCTCTTGCCTTAAATTTTGCAGGGTATCTATTCTTGAAGTTAAGGAATAATTCCCCTGAGGTGTAGAAAAGGTGTCTTTATGAATAACAGGGTTTTGTGCTTTAGAAATATTGGAAAATAATACAAAAATAAATGTCAGAATGAAAAATGAATTCCTGATGGTGGAAATAAATAATTTGAAAATGAAGGATATGACCTTCAAAACACCCATGATGTTGAAATCTTTTGGATAAAATGCCTCGAAATAGTACAACTTTTGATATTTAGAAGAGGTAATTTTGGAAGGAAATAATAATCATTTGAAGAACTGATTGATGGAATTGGAAAAAGGGAGGTTTCCCGTACTAGTTGTTTGGAGGGCCAAAGGTAGAAAATTACCTTTAAAAGCTGGCTTAGCTCTTGGGTTGTTGTTGCTGTTTTTGATGACTATCAATGTCATACAGGCCACGAATTACCCAAGACGTATAACTACTGTGGTGATTGATGCCGGACATGGGGGCAAAGATCCGGGGGCATTGGGTCGCAACAGCCGCGAAAAAGACATAGTGCTTAAGGTTGCACTAAAGACAGGAGAGCTTATTCGCAAACAGCATCCTGATGTGAGAGTTATTTATACCCGTTCGAAGGATGAATTTATTGAACTTCATCGACGGGCTGAAATTGCCAATAAAGCCAAAGCCGACCTTTTCATTAGCATTCACTGCAATTCACACAAATCCAGAACACACTATGGGGCTGAAACCTTTGTAATGGGGCTTCACCGAAGTCAAGCCAACCTTGATGTAGCCCGGTTCGAAAATGCCGCCATCTTATATGAAGATGATTACAAAGAAAACTAT
>CALJNV010000030.1 GCA_937981455.1 uncultured Bacteroidales bacterium
TTTACCAAACAAAGCTTGAAGATTTGGTGGAAAAACGCACCGCAGAGTTGCGTAATGTTATTCAAAGACTTACTTCCGAACAAGAGCAGAGAAACCAATTAAACAAACGGCTTGAGAGAAACGTGGAGATGGAGAAGCTTATCTCCTCCATTGCTTCAAAATTTGTTAACCCCGTTTGGCATGAAATTGAAAATCAGATATCTGAATCTTTGCAGTCCATTGCTGATTTTACAGGAATGGAACAAGGTTTTTTTTGGCTCTTTGAACCTAATACAACAAATGTAAAATATAGAATATTAAGCCATAAATCTGAGAATCAATATATCCATAGGATTCCTCAGGGGTTCGATTTACGAGTCATGGAGCACTTGCATACTACACTTACCCGTGGAAATTCTTTTAAAATGGATGATGAACATCCACTTCAGCCAAATCTAGAGGAGTCGAAATATATTCGTTTAAATAAAATTAAACGACTTATTATATATCCTATTGAACATCAGAATCTTTTAAGGGCATTCATCGGTCTCGATTCATCACTGCCAGGCAAATTACCCGAAGATCTGGAGTTTGTGTTGAAAATATTGGGAAAAGTCTTTTTGGATGCTATGCTGCACCGATTGAATGCCTTAGAAATCCGCGTTACCGTTGATAAAATCACTGCGCTTTTGAACGCAATGCCCGATATGTTAATTACAGTAAATGAAGATGGCTCAATACTTGAAATAAACGAAAATGCAGCAAGGATTTTAAATATTAAACTTTCACTGAATGCCCCAATCTATTTTAGTAACTTATTTCCTGTCGAAATAGCCTCAACCAGGTGGAAGTTTGTAAAACAAGTTTTTGAAACGGGCAATAAAAGACAACATATAGATACCTATAATGGTCGCAAATATGAACATGTTTTTTTCCCTATAATATCAAGTAACAATAAAGTCGAGCATGTAGGCATTCTCATTCGTGATATTACACAAATTTATCTTTATCAACAACAACTCTCAGAAAACTATCAACTATTAAACACCATTATCAATAGCATCCCCAGCCCTCTTTATTACAAAAACACCGAAGGTAGGCTTTTAGGTTTTAATGATGCCTTTTTGGATTTTACCGGCAAGGAATCTGCAGAGCTTTTAGGAAAACGCCTTGAGGATTTTTTTCCAAAATCTTTTGTTGAATTTCTTGTCCAAAAAGATGAAGAAATGCTTCGCACCAGAAAAGCACAGATTTTTGAAATTAAATTAGATCATCCTGATGTAAAATTTCAGCATATTCAGGTGATTAAATCATTGTTTGGAGATGCTGAAGGCAAGCCGGCTGGTATTATAGGTGTTTTGGTTGACATTACCGAAATTAAGCGCATCAATGAGGAATTAAAAATTCTCAATGAAAATCTTGCCAGGCGGGTAGAAGAAGAGGTGCAAAAGGTAGAAAAACAAAGGCAGGCTCTAATTCAAAAATCTAGAATAGAAAGTCTTGGGCAGATGGCTGCAGGTATAGCTCACGAGATTAATCAACCGTTGAGTGCCATTGCTTTAGCTACCGAAAATGCGCTTTATAAATTAATTTCAGGCGATTTTGAAAAAGAATACATTCTGGGTAAATTTGACATTATCAAGCAAAATGTGTTTCGGATTAAAACCATAATTGATCATGTTAAGTTGTTTTCGAGGCCCGGTTTTCAGGCCAAATTCATAGAAATTGATTTAAATCAAGCTGTTAATAGCGCTTTGATGCTTCTTTTTCAACAGCTTAAAAATCAAGAAATTATAGTTGACTTAAAGCTTTCCGATTCGGAACTGTTTGTAGTAGGAGATTTGGTTAAAATCGAGCAGGTGATCATCAATCTTCTCCATAATGCCTGGGATGCTATTATGGAAAAGGAAAGTCAATCAGGAGCCTTCGATAAGAAGATTGAAATTTCGAGCGGCATTATGGAAAACAAAGCTTTCCTCGCTATAGCTGATAATGGAATTGGCATCCCAAGTGATGTACTCGACAAAATATTTGAGCCATTCTTTACTACCAAAGAGAAACGGCAAGGAACCGGTCTTGGGCTCTCCATTGTTTATTCATTGCTTAATGAAATGAAGGGAGAGATAAAAGTAAAATCTCAACCTGGAAAAGGTACCATTTTTACAATTTTAATGCCTTTAGTTTCATCCCCCAAATAACATGTATTGTATAATTTTGCATACTTGATAATTAATTATAAATGACTGAAAAATTAAATATTTTGATAGTAGATGATGAAGCAGATATTCGCAGTGAACTCAACGAAATGCTTTATTCATTTTACAAATCTCAAATCTACGAAGCTTCAAACCGAGACGAAGCATGGAAAATCCTGCAGCAGCATCCCATAGATATTATCTTTTTGGATATTAGAATGCCGGGTACCGATGGGCTTACTGCCCTTAAGCAAATCAAGGAGGCTTGGCCTGATACAGAAATAATCATGATTACCGGCCACGGGGCCATGGATACCGTCATTCAGGCCATGAGAGGCAATGCAACGGATTTACTCCCCAAACCATTTTCGGCTACTGATATACAAGCAGCTATTGAGCGTACACAACGATACAGAGAATTAAAATTAAGAATCATTACATTGGAATCTTCATTTCAATTGGTTACTTCCAGTATTCAAAAAAAACTTGGCCAGGGCTTCATTGCTGAGAGCAAGGCCATGAAGGAAGTAGCTGAGATGGTTCGTAAAGTTTCGTTAAGCGATAGCACCAGTGTTCTTATAATTGGGGAGAGTGGTACAGGAAAAGAGCTCATTGCTAGATCTATTCATTATTTAAGTCCTCGCCACGATAAATATTTCTACGCTGTAAATTCCTCTGCAATAACCGAAACCCTCTTTGAATCGGAGTTTTTTGGGTATACAAAGGGTAGTTTTACAGGTGCCAGTGAAACCAAAACCGGGTGGTTTGAAGTAGCCAATCATGGAACCCTCTTCCTCGACGAAATTGGAGACTTACCCCTGGGCTTACAAACCAAATTCCTTCGCGTTCTCGAAGAAAAGAAAATTAGCAGGGTAGGAGCCACCAACGAAATTGACATAGATGTCAGAATCATCGCAGCAACCAACCAGGACCTGGAAAAGTTAACGCAGGAAAAACGCTTCCGCCTGGATCTCTACCACAGGTTAAGCACCTTCATCATCCATGTACCTCCTTTGCGTGAACGGAAAGAAGATATTCCTATTCTACTCAATTATTTTACAGAAGAATTTGCTCGTAAACTGAATAAGAAGATTAAGGGTATTGAGCTCAAAGCCATCGAAGCACTTATGGACCATCCTTTTCCTGGAAATGTGCGTGAACTCCGCAATATGGTTGAACGCGCTGTTATACTTTGCGAAAAAGATCGCCTGCGTTTAAACGATTTTCAAATCTCGCGTTCTTTGCAGCAAAGAAACCGAATGATGGATAACGAAGCGGATATCTTTGACCTTGAGGAATTGGAAAAAACAACCATCATCAAGGCAATTAAAAAAGCGAATTTTAACAAGTCTGCGGCCGCTAGGCTATTAAACATCTCTTTTCAGGCCCTCGATAGAAGGATAAAGAAATACAATTTAATCTTTGACCGCCGCCTCACTTAAGTGCACCTGAAGGACATAAAGCTACGCATTTACGGCAATTTACACAGCGCATTGTGTCGAGGGTTAAATTATTGGAGATTCTCTTGATAGCCTTATGCGGACAAAGCTTTATGCAGTGCCCGCACCCTTCGCATAGTGCCTTGTAATAGATAGGCCTAACCTTTTTGATCTTCTCTGCATCGTGTGCATTGGCAAAATGCGAAAAGCTGTATGGCTGGGATTCCCAGGCGTTTGCATCCAAAGGCTTATTTATAGCTATCCACTCTCCATGGTAATTATACCAAGCTGTTTTGCAATTTGGGCAAAG
>CALJNV010000031.1 GCA_937981455.1 uncultured Bacteroidales bacterium
TGCAATAATTTCTTTAGCTTGCAACAGGTCGCCTTTTTTAACATCGGGCAATTGTTGCTCTTGTTGCTCTTCTTCTTCATCATCAGTTCCTTCCAAATATACTTTTAAAAAACCTTCAAATTTTATTACTTCCCCTTTAGCTGTAAAGAAAAGGTTATGTTGAGGTGAATTAACAGTAATAATAGTTTTTTCGAGTTTCGCATCGCTCATTTGTGAAGCAATGCTACGCTTCCAAATTAATTCATATAAACGTATTTCAGAAGCATCTTCTCCGGCTGAAGGAATAGACATATCAGTTGGGCGGATACATTCATGGGCCTCCTGAGCACCTTTTGTTTTAGTTGAAAACTGACGACGCTGGTGATACTCTTTGCCATACATTTGATAAATGGCTGATTCTGCAGCCTGTAAGGCATAATCAGACATATTTACCGAATCGGTACGCATATAAGTTATCTTTCCGCTTTCATAGAGTCTTTGAGCTAACTGCATGGTTCTGGCTACCGAAAAACCTAATTTACGGCTTGCCTCTTGCTGCAGCGTACTTGTTGTAAAAGGAGCTGAAGGAGATTTAGTGCCGGGCTTTTGTTCAATGGATTGAACAGTAAAAGTAGCCGATTGACATTGTTTTAAAAATTCTTCGGCTTCATTCTTCGTATCAAATCGCTTGCTTAATTCAGCCCGGAAAGTCTTACCATTAGCTAAAAATAAAGCAACCACCCGATAATATGATTGCACTTTAAAAGCATTTCGCTCCCTTTCTCTTTCTACAATTAAACGCACAGCCACCGATTGAACACGCCCTGCAGACAAAGATGGTTTTACTTTTTTCCACAAAACCGGAGAAAGCTCATAACCTACCAAACGATCTAAAACCCTGCGGGCTTGCTGGGCATTTACTAAGTTATAATCTATTTTTCTCGGGTTTTCTATCGCTTTAAGAATAGCCGACTTAGTTATTTCATTAAATACTATTCGCTTGGTTTTTTTTTCATCCAATTCCAATGCCTGGGCTAAATGCCATGAAATGGCTTCCCCTTCGCGGTCTTCATCAGATGCCAGCCAAACTGTTTCAGCTTGTTTTGATAGTTTTTTTAATTCAGAAATTACTTTCTTTTTATCATCAGGGATAACGTATATCGGCGTAAAATTATTTTCAATATCAACAGATAATCCTTTTTCAGACAAATCTCGAACATGGCCGTAACTGGACTTTACCAAATAGTCTTTACCAAGGTATGATTCAATGGTTTTTGCCTTGGCTGGCGACTCAACAATTACTAAATTTTTTGCCATGATTTAACAGAATTAAAAATGAACAAACAAAACATAAAACTTCACAAAGAAAAAAATTCTTTTAAAAATGAGGGGAAATGCTTCGATTTTTTAACCGCAAAATTTTCATAGAGTATTCATAATAGGCTGCTTAAAGCGGCTGTTCGTTACAAGTCCTCGGGGCTCAGCCACACAGGGCATCGGGGTAGCGGTGTCTTCGTGCCCTCAGCCCCGCTACCCCGTGCCCTGTGGGCTTCGCCCCTGTGGGCTTTTCACTGCCATCCGCAGCAGATGAGGCAGCGGGTGAATCCACCCTACGAGTCGGAGGAACACGCTAGCTCCCCCCTAAAAATTGTATGATTAAAATATTCTAATGACAATTTTGAGTTAATCTGAAACTTTGTATCAAATTTGGATTTTCCAGTTAAAGAAACCCCAGCTCTAATTGAGCTTCTTCGCTCATCATATCTTTATCCCAAGGAGGATCAAAGGTGAGTTGTACCTTCACCTCTTTTACTCCCTCTACCGATTTGGTTTTTTCTTCTACCTCCAATGGAATTTGTTCGGCAGAAGGGCAATTGGGCGAAGTTAAGGTCATTACAATATGTACATTGCCTTCATCATTTACATCAATATCATAGATAAGCCCAAGCTCATACACATCCACAGGTATTTCCGGATCGTAAATGGTTTTGATCTTGGCAATAATTTGTTTTTGTATTTCTTCTTTGTTTATTGACATACTCAATAAAATTAGTTGCTTAATGCCATTGCATCTAGTTTCATTTGACGAATCATACTTACCAACCCATTACTTCGATTAGGTGACAGATGTTCTTTTAAACCAATTCGGTCAATAAAATAAAGGTCTGCATTTACAATTTCTTGGGGTGTATGATGATTAAGCACCCGAATCAACATGGCAATAACACCTTTGCTTATTACAGCATCGCTATCTGCGGTATATTCTATCAATCCATTTTTTTTGGAAGTAGCCAACCAAACTTTGCTTTGACATCCCTTGATTAAGCGATCATCAGTTTTTAAAAAAGGATCGATGATGGGAAGTGATTTCCCCATTTCAATCAAGTGCTCGTATTTTTGCATCCAATCATCGAAGAGTTCAAATTCTTCGATAATTTCATCCTGGATTTCGTTAATTGATGCACTCATATCAATTTAGCATTTTAACTGCTTTTTGAACAGCAGCAATAAATCGTTCTACATCTTCTTCTGAATTATAAAAAGCAAAAGAGGCACGAATTGTACCCGGGATATTAAATCGCTTCATAATGGGTTGTGTGCAATGATGCCCGGTTCTCACAGCTACTCCCTGCTTATCTAATAGTACTCCCAAATCGTATGGATGAATTCCATCAAACAAAAAAGACAGCACCGAAGCTTTGTGAGCTGCTTTACCCACCGGAATAAATCCCCGCATTGTATTCAGCTTTTCGTAAGCCAAATCGTGCAAATACATTTCACGTGCATATATGGCATCCATCCCGATGTTTTGTAAATAATCAATAGCAACGCCTAACGCAATTACACCCTCGATGTGTGGAGTGCCTGCTTCAAATTTAAAAGGTAACTCGTTATAGGTAGTTTTTTCAAAGGTTACATCACTTATCATCTCTCCTCCACCTTCAAACGGAGGTAATTTTTCTAGCCATGCTTGCTTGGCATACAACACACCTATTCCGGTGGGTGCGCACATTTTATGGCCGGAAAAACAATAAAAATCACAATCCAATTCTTGAACATTTACCGGCTGGTGAGGTATAGCCTGAGCTCCATCAATCATTACCGGAATTTGGTGACTATGCGCCTTAGAAATAATATATTTTACAGGATTAACTGTACCCAATGCATTAGAAACATGCACTACAGAAACTAATCGGGTTTTATCCGTAATGAGTTGATCTAATTCTTCTAAGAGTAATTCTCCATCATCATTCATAGGTATAACCCGAAGTTTAGCTCCCGTACGTTCACATGCCATTTGCCAAGGCACCAGATTGGCATGATGTTCCATGGCAGAGATCAAAATTTCATCACCGGGTTTTAACATTTGCTGACTAAAAGTATATGCCAGCAAATTCACAGAATTGGTAGTACCTTTTGTAAATATAATCTCTTTTTCAGAATCAGCACCAATAAACTGCTGAACTTTTTTTCTGGCTGCCTCAAAAGCATCGGTTCCCTTTTGACTCAAGGTATGCACTCCCCGATGTA
>CALJNV010000032.1 GCA_937981455.1 uncultured Bacteroidales bacterium
AGCCGGCATAAAAATACAAAATGTAATCAATTCACAACTGATTTCGCAATATATTTATTTTCTTCGATGGCATAAAAGCCGGCATAAAAATACAAAATGTAATCAATTCACAACCAACAGCATAGGCGCCATATACTTGTAAGTGGCATAAAAGCCGGCATAAAAATACAAAATGTAATCAATTCACAACATATAATTAATAATTAGGCATGAAATTCATTATCACTTACTCTGAGTATTTACCGATGTCGGCTTCCTCTTTCTTTATTTTGTGTTGATGGACCGCTCTCCTCTGGTAGCTGTTAATTTATATATAAAGTACCTTTTCAAAAATCTATTTTTCAGGCTTTTCCGATTTATTAAATGCTTCAAAAAATGGAAAATTCTTAACTCTTATTTGAGGTATCCGCCACACGGACGTGTGCAAGGGTGAGGTTCTTCTTTTCTTCAATTTTTACGTAGGTCAGCAATGTTTTACGCATGTTTTGCTCCTTCTCGGCCCTCTTTTGAATGACGTTTACGTCAAATATAAAGGTGAAAGCGATGCTACGGAAGATTACATATCAATTCAAGAAGCTTGGGAAATGCTGGTTCGAGCTTAAAGCTTCCAGGTGATCATATATTTGCCTCATCATCCTGGCCTGAAGAAATCTTTTTCGCAGCAATGAATTTTGCGAAAAAATAGAGCTGGATCCCTGATATCGATGAGGTATGCGAATCGCTCACGATCTGTCCCGTCCACTTTGTTTAGCTTGCAACGCTGTATAGGTGAAGGGGCGAAATGGCGATTATCCCGAAAATTATTGCCCTCCGTGAGGGCACAAATCAAACACAATCCACAACAAACCTGAATGGTAATCGTGTTATTGGTGTTAAACGTACCTTCAACGCATTATCCTTCAAATCTCAAAGAGCAATTATCTATTGCAAAACAGGTTTTGATTAGATTTGATGGAAATAGGCTTCGGTTTAATCGTTGTGCTGAAAGGGCAGTAGAATCTGTTGGATTTGTTGCATCACAGCATCGAGGTGCTCTCTGGAATGGGTTTCTGCCAGAAAGCGCAGGTAGGGTTCCGTGTTGGAGGGCCGGATGTTGAACCACCAATCGGCAAATTCCAAGCGATAGCCATCGAAATCGTAGATTTTTAAGGGTGTTTCGCGATTGGTAAAATGCTGGATGAGGGCTTGCATGGCAGCTTTTTTATCGGCTATGCGGAAGTTTATTTCCCCGCTGTTGCAATACCTATTTATTTGAGCGATGATTTCTGAAGCTTTAAGGCCGTGATGTTGTTTGAAGCTATTAAAAACGTGGAGCAAGCGAAGCGCAGCCAGGAGGCCTGAGTCGGAATAAGAAAAGTCGCTAAAATAATAATGGCCGGCCAATTCACCTCCGTAAAGGCCGTCAATCTCACGCAGTTTATGCGCTGCAAAGGCTCTACCTACTTTCCAGATGTGTACCTCGGCACCCATTTTCTCAAGGTACTCCGATACGCTTTTACTGGTTCGAATATCCTGTAAAACCCGTGCCTTGAGTTTCCCCTCTTGGGCATAGAAATGAGCCAGCACGGCAATCATTAAATCGGGCGAGATAAAGGTACCCGTTTCATCCACAAACATTACTCGGTCGGCGTCTCCATCGAAAATTACCCCCAGATCGGCGTTAATCTCGCGTACTTTTTCTTTCAAAGCGGTGAGGTTTTTTTCTTCTAAAGGGTTGGGTTCATGATGGGGAAAACGTCCATCCAGTGCTTCAAATAGATACTCTTGATGAGCACCCAAAATTTTTCTGGCAAAAAGGCCTGCCATACCATTGCTACAGTCTATAACCAGCCGAAGGCCTTCTAAGTCATAGGTACCAGAAGTACGCAAAAAATTGAGGTATTCATCATGTTTATTAAAAGAGATCACGCTACCGGGATTAGCCAAAGGCTGAGGGGAGGTTTTAATTTTTTCTTCCAAAATTTGTAATCCATTGTTGTATCCCATGGGTAGGGCATTTTTACCGCTGATTTTCATTCCATTGTATTGTGGGGGATTGTGCGAAGCGGTAATCATTACAGAAGCTTCAAAGCCGAAGTGTGCGGTTGCCCAATATACAAGGGGTGTGGTGCAAATTCCTAAATCGTAAACGTCGGCTCCAGCTGATGTAATTCCTTGGCAAAGCGCTGTATGAATTTCAGGCGATGAGGTTCTCACGTCGCGACCTACCAAAATTCTCTGAGTTTTCATCAATTCTGGCAAGTAAAATCCTATACGTTTTACGTCTTCCAGATTAAAGTCTTGCCCAAAAACACCTCGTATATCGTAGGCTTTAAATGCTGACATAAGCTTAAATATTTGAAGCAAAAATAAGGATATGCTCCTAAAAGTAAAGAATTCAGGGTAAATCCTTAATTTTGCGGCCTTGATAAAAGTCACCAAGTTTATTAATTTAAAATACTGACAATGACAGAGATACCTGCCAAGTACGATCCTGCCCAAACCGAGGATAAATGGTACCGTTATTGGGATGAAAATGGTTTTTTCAGGA
>CALJNV010000033.1 GCA_937981455.1 uncultured Bacteroidales bacterium
AACTACAGTATAAAATAATTTCTTGCTCGGGATTGAGAGCAGCCAATGACGGCAATGCCTGGAGCTCCTCCGCCGATTTAAATCCATTGTTTGAATTCAGAAATTCCCGATAATCAATATGAATGGCCCCTGGTAGATGGCCTTTGCTTTTGTCGGTTTGCCCGGCATACTCTTCAGTTTTACGCGTGTCGATAAGCACAAATCCTCCCTCTAACATTTTATTTTTAAAATCGCTCAAAGAAATTAGCATATTAGGCTGGAGGGTTGCTTTAAAAGTAGTTTTTGGCAGGGTTGTGGGTTGCGAAGTAAGAGGAACCCGGTACTTCAACCATTCCTGCATGTTTTTTGTGAAGATTTTAACATCAAGGGCACCAAGCATTTTCAAAACGAAATATACTCGCGATGCTTACTTATTTAGAACCATCGTCGTAAAGAACTATAGAACTATTTTCATTGATGCCTTTAGAACCCAAATATGCCACAAGCTCTTCATGCGATTTCAATAACCCATCGGGTTTGCCAGCAAATAAATCTTGTTGCCAGATATTAATCGCACCTTTTACATGCGACTGAGCATAATTCTGGGGTCAGTCACAATCAACAATTACCAGTTCTTTTTTACTTTTTATCAACTCCATAAACTCTGCTGCTGATAGAGCAACACTGGAGTAGGTTGAAATAAAAGCGACCAAAAAAATTCCTCATGCTATATACCTTTTCATGACTATGTTTTTTGTGTCAATATTTACTTCAGTCTTACCTGCACCTGCACCAAAATGCAATCGTTGGGTTTTTCCACGGCTGCAGTTTCTTCAGATTTATAGAGATAGTTAAGCTGAATGCCTGTCCAGTCGTTGAGGAAGTAGTTCAAACCCCAAGTGATAATATTCTGTCTATCAGTGTTTGCGTTTGCGTCCTTGTTAGGGTCATACGTCTCAAATTTCACAACAGGCTCAAGATTCCAGGGGGTGGAATATACAGCTTGCACAAAATATCCGTCGCGTAAAACGCTACCCATGCGTAATTCAGGTGTAGAGCCACATCCGCCACCTACGGTATAACTTCCTTTGTCGTCACCATGGAGGTACTCACCTTGTACTAGCAGATTGCCTATTCTGAATTCTGCTTCAAATCCATAGCGGGTTCTTTTATCGTCTTGTGTGGCAGCCGGGTCACCTGCTTTATAATTTCCGGTCAAAAAACTAGCTCCCAAACTTAAATGTTTCCAAGGAGTAAATACTATACGCCCCGCGAAGGTTTTTCCATTGTTGTTGTCCAAGCCCAACACGCCGGTTCCGTTAGTAATAGCAAAACTGTATTTAAACAAGTTGACCGTCTGAAGACCAAAAAGGTTAAGCGTATCGGTTGAACCCAACATCATAAAACCCAGATCGCGGTTTGGGGTTAGCTCATCCACTACTAAAGAACGATTGATGGTATGCAAGGCATTGCATGGGGTATTCAACTCAAGGCTGATGGGAGATTCAAAGGACCCCAAACTCATTTTAGCGTAAGGGCCTAAGCGGGTGTAAGAAACAAATGCATCGAGCAAGTAAGGATAGCCATATGCATTGGGACTGGCTTCCAGCAACACATAATATTCCACATCATAGGGAATACTGCCCGCTACACCTATACGAGCTCGATTAAACTTGAAGGTACTTTTATCAAGGCATTGGCCGCTAAGGCTTTTGCCGTAAAAATGGTAAGCGAATTGCGGTTGAATATAGCCTATAATTTTGGCGCCATCACTTCCTCCCCCCAAGGGCTCCAAACATCCCTGGGCTAGTGTATACAAAGAAAATCCTGTTGTTGCAATAATACTAAATATTAATTTCTTCATAAGAGTATTTATTCACGGTTTGATCTTTGAAAAAGGGAATGACTTAATACCACCCCCTATAGGCCACCCTATGAAAGAGTTAGTTTCCTGTAACGTATGGATATCCAGCCGGTCCTTTGTATACAGTTTTTGATGCATTTTTTAAAGCATCATACACCAACGCATTGGCTCCAAACTTAATGCCTTTGGTCTTGTATCCCAATACATTAAGAAAAGTATTGACATAAGCAGAAGTCATACCTGTATAACAATAGATTATAACTTCTTTGTCTGGATTTATAAATTTGATTTCATCGCCTTCCAATGAAATTTTCGGCTAGTTGAAGGCACCAGTAAAATATCCAAAAGTGGTGTAATCGGCTTCGGGCCAATAATTAATAATAGTGTAGTTAGTGGGATCAGCCAGCACATCGGAAGCATTTACAACCTGCAGGCCTGCAGCTAGCACATCATTAATTCGTTGTTCTAAAATTGTTTTACCATCAGTAGATGTAGATGTCCATAACGGTTATATATAGGATATTGGAGTTGGAGTTGCATCGAATACCCAATGGGCATTGCCCACAGCAATATTACCGTTGGCATTCATCCAGGGACCTTGAAAGGCTTCATTCCATGCAGCCATTCCAAATTTTAATATTTTGGCATCCTTAAATTCTGAGAGTCGGAGAGCTGCACAACCGATTGCAGCATTCTGGCCGGTATAGCATACCAGCAAAATAGGTTTATCGGTTTTACCCTGAGCAGCTGTTATCACATCTTTAAGCGCAACATTGATTGCACCTTTGATGTGACCTGAAGCAAAATCGCTGGCAGAACGTAAGTCAAATACATAGTAACCGGGTATTGAATAATCAGCAGGATCTACAATACCCCCATCAGCAATCAATTTAGCATCGATAGCCCATTTATCCAAAAGTATAGGTAAATCGAGCCCTTGGGAAAGCATGTACGTTTTTAGGGTTTCAATATTTCCCGTTTGGGGATTTTCATCGGATTTTTTGCAGCTTGTAAGCAACAGTGCCGAAACCGATGCTACAAATAAGAAAACCTTTGCGAGTCTGTTCATAGGTGATTGATTTTTTAAGTTTGATTTGGTTTGACGTCCCAGTGTCGTGTTGCAAAGGTATAGTAGAAGGTGCCTGCTAAACCAATCAAAATATTGATTTTCAGTAATTAAAGCACAAAGATTAATCAAATAAAAACCTGATTTAGATCATAAGATTCACCCTCTACCGTCAAGAATATATATAAAATATAACAATATCAATATTTTACTTTATTAAAGTTCTTTGCTAAATTTGCCCATCCCAGTTATTAAAACAAACGCATAAGCAATGAAAGGGCCTACATGTTTCATGGAAAACCAGCACACCAGTTGTTTCGACCTACTCACTCCTGAACAGAAAGAACTGGTTAAACTCAATCGGGTTCAAGTAAGTTATAAAAAGGGAGAAACTGTCGCAAAGCAAGGAAGTTTAGCTTCCCATATTATTTTTCTCGATGAAGGCTTGGTAAAAGTTTTTCTTGAAGGACGCCCTAAAGACCTAATACTCAATATTGTTCCTTCTATCCACCTGATTGGGCTGCCTTAAATTCACGATGGCAATAATCAGTTTATTTATTCGGTGGCTACCTATACCGATTCTGTGGTCAGCCAGATAGAAATTAATATTTTTAAGGAATTACTGATTTCCAATCCTCAATTTGCACTCAAAATCATCAACATTCTTAACGAAGATACCGCCTTGATTTATGGCAGATTTTTCTGCCTTACCATGAAACAATCACACAGCCGTGTTGCCGACATTTTGTTTTGCCTGGCGAAAAGAGTTTATAAAAGTTCCGAATTCAACCTGGCCATTTCACGCAATGACCTTGCGGACCTTACAAGTTTGGCTAGCGAAAGTGTAATACGTATTCTAAAAGATTTTAAGGATGAAGGACTCATAGCCCAAGAAGGTAAAAAGTTCCGCATCCTTAATTTCGAAAAACTTTAGAAAATCAGCGAACTTTAAGTTGAGTCTTCAATATATCCCCAAGCGGTTAAGCGCTTTTCTATACCGCTCAGCATTCTGTTGATGTTGTTCGTAAGTTGAAGAAAATACATGATAGCCCGACATATCATCACGAGCACAGAAAAATAGGTATTTATTTTTTTCGTAATTCAAAACCGCATCGATCGAGGCAATGGAGGGCAGGCAAATAGGACCGGGCGGTAAACCAGAATACTTGTATGTATTGTAAGGAGAATCTATTTCTTTATGTACACTTAAAATTCTTCGCAGCGACCAATCGCCAAGAGCAAATTTCAGGGTAGGATCGGCCTGAAGCGGCCAGCCTAATTTCAACCTGTTGATATATGTACCGGCCATTCGGGGTTTTTCATCATTCTTATTGGTCTCTTGCTCAATGATTGAAGCCAGAGTAACCACTTGCTCTCGAGTGAGCCCGATTGCAGCAGCTTTTTTCAATCGTTCTTCATTCCAAAACTTCTGGGCTTCTTTGGCCATCCGATCGATAAAGGATTTGGCCGAGGTATTCCACCATAATTCGTAGGTATTTGGAATAAACAACACAAAAACCGTTTCACGTTTTACATTGTATCCGGCCAAAAAATCAGGGTCATGGAGTAATCTCATCAGCTCAGCAGAATCAGCTTCGATTTGCGATGATACCTTAGAAGCTAACTGCTCTTTAGTTCTCAAAGCGTTTACAACCAACCTGACCGGCTCCTGGTACCCACCCGCTAAAAGACGAATCAACTGCAAATTCGACATTCCATCCTGCAATTTATACCTTCCGGGGTTTACCTTTTTTGCTAAGCCTCGCTGCCGGGCCATCCATTCAAAAGCCAATCGGTCTTTAACAAGACCCCGCTCGTACAAAATGCCTTTTAAATCGTCAAAATTGCTTCCTGTGGGTATGTTCACGTACGTTGCCCCCCCATTCTTAACCCAAACGTTGGGCCCCCAAAAAACTTTTACCAGATAAAAGAGAACCACCAATGCAATACCCGTTAAAAGCAACAAGACATATATAATTGGCTTATGCAAAGGTGATTTGGGCCTTTTGTAATATTTGTTGTGGATATAAATTGCCATAACGTTCGAATTGGTTATTCTTTAAATGACGAATGAAATAATTGCATAAAAATAACGTCTTCGTAATCAGGGCCATTTCTAACCCAATCTCTTCTGTGTCCTGTAATAACAAAACCCGCCTTTTGAAACAAACGCATACTGGCTGCATTTGAAACAACAACATCAACATACAGTTGATGAAGATGTAAATGCTGAAAACCATAGGCTATGATAAGACGAAGAGCATCGCCTGCGAAACCTCTAGCGCGGTAATTTCCATCAATCATAATTCCTATTCCTGCTCTTCCATTGAGCATATCTAAGTCAAACAAATCAACCATACCAATGGGAGTCTTATCTTTGAGTGTTTCTATCATAAACCGTACCTGTTGCATAGCCAAAACATTATAAACCAGGGCATTTTGAACATATTGTCGTATCGATTCCATGCTATAGGGCCCGGGCATATGACTCGTACGCCAGACTTCTGGTTGGTTTTCCCATTGATAGATGAGGAGTGCATCATCGAGCTCGAGGGCTCTTAACTTAACCAGTTTCCCTTTCATATCTATCATCAAATCCATGTTTCACCCTTAAAAACCAAAATCGCGGGACCGGTTAAATAAACATCTGTGGCCTTGTCGCCGTGCAAGCGAAAATCTACCTCCAACGATCCTCCGCGAGTGGTTACTTTCACCGGACCTTGCACCCATCCTTTCTCCATTGCCCATGAAATAGCCGAGGCAGTTACGCCAGTACCACAACTCAGGGTTTCACCTTCAACCCCTCTTTCATAAGTTCTTACGTAAATACCTTCCTCATAGTCAGATACAAAATTCACATTTACTCCTTCGGGCATAAACCTATCGCTATAGCGAATACTTCGCCCCTCGGCCACAACATCCAGATCTTCATGAGTTACATTACTGAGAAATCGAACAAAGTGAGGAACCCCTGTATGAAGAACATAATCTCGTTTCTCTTTTCTGGGCTCGTGCAGGGCATGAAGTGAAAGCCTCACGGTGTAATGACTATTGTTAGATTGTAAAATCTCGGCACTGTGCATTCCATCAGCCGCCCGAAAATGCATTGCTTTCCCTACAATTCCCAAATACAGAGCAAATGCAGCTATACATCTACCCCCATTTCCACACATGGTTGCCAGGCTACCATCTGAATTATAAAATCTCATATAAAAATCGGCTTCGCTGTCTCTCTCCAACAAAATCAAACCATCGGCTCCAACACCCACATGTCGGGCACAAAGCTTACGCACCACTTCCTCTTCCCCTGAAAAAAAGTCAGTCCGGTTGTCAATGATGATGAAATCATTTCCGGCTCCATGAAATTTAAAAAAAATTAGCTTCATTTAACTGTTTTTAATCTTTAAATTAAAATATTGTTTATCAACAATATATATCTAATGATGATTTATGAGGTTCTTTCGAAATTAAACGAGGTATAAAATTTGAGGAATAATCGGGCAAAAATAAACCTAAACACGAATAATTTCATACAACCACTTACAAAAAAAAGGAGGCATTATGTTGAGAAAGGTTCTTGGAATGTTTTCCATGGCAATATTGGGTGGATTGATTGCGTTGGGAATCTATACTTCTTTTGATTTTCAGAAACCAACAGCGTCCTCGCAAATAAAACAGGATGTAGCCATACAGCAAACGCAGTTGATGGCCAGCGCACCGATGATAGCACCCGACTTCGTGGAAGCTGCTAATTTATCGGTACACGCTGTGGTCCATATTAAAGCAGAGTTCAGTCGTAAAAACTACTTTTATGATGACTTTTTTGGCGATTTCTTCAATCCATTTCGCATCCCTCAGCAACAGCAAGCCCTGATAGGAACAGGGTCAGGAGTAATTATTTCGCCCGATGGTTATATTGTAACCAACAATCATGTAGTGCAAGACGCTCGCAAACTCGAGGTTACCCTCAACGATAAACGAGTATATGAAGCAAAAATCATCGGTACAGATCCCAGCACAGATCTAGCACTCATTAAGATTGAAGAGACAGATCTTCCCTACCTTACCTATGGAAACAGTGATGCTTTAAAAGTAGGGGAATGGGTTTTGGCTGTGGGAAACCCTTTCAACCTCACCAGCACGGTTACTGCAGGTATAGTAAGTGCCAAAGCACGGAATATAAATATTTTAAACAGCCGTGAGGGAAATACCATTGAATCCTTCATACAAACCGATGCGGCCGTAAATCGTGGAAATAGTGGAGGAGCCCTCGTAAACACACGAGGAGAGTTGGTGGGCATTAATGCCGCTATAGCCTCAGGCAATGGGTACTATACAGGTTATTCGTTTGCCATTCCTGTGAACATTGTTCGCAAAGTGGTCAAAGATCTCTTGCAATATGGTGAGGTTCAACGCGCTTATATTGGTATTCAAATCAGAGAAGTAGATGCTGAACTTGCCAGAGAAAAAGGTCTTGAAAAGGTTAAAGGCATTTACGTTGCTGGTGTGATGGAGAATGGCTCGGCAGAAAAGGCAGGTATAAAGCCGGGTGACGTAATAACTAATGTTCAAGGCGTTGAAGTGAATAGCAATGCCGAATTGCTCGAAGTCATTGGGCAATACAGTCCCGGCGATAAAGTGACTGTTACGGTGGAAAGAAAAGGTACTCCTATTACTTACGACATTGTATTAACCAACGAAAAAGGGTCTACCAGCCGTATAAAGAGAGAAGAGCCCGCGTTTTTAGAAAATCTCGGGGCCTCTTTCAGACCCGTGTCTGATGACTTGAAAAAAGAATTAGGGATACAATCGGGGGTAGAAGTTGCAGAAATTAAACCCGGGGCACTTTCATCCATTGGCATAAAAAAAGGATTCATCATTACCCGTATTGACCGTATCAGAGTTAACTCTGCCAAAGACGTAGCCGAGGCGCTGAAAGGTAAGCGCGGAGGCGTCCTCATCGAGGGAGTTTATCCCAACGGCGTTAGAGCCTATTACGGTCTGGGATTATAAATTTTCATTACTTTCAGTAACAAAATTAAGTTTCATACGTTATTGACTTGTGAGGAATAAATTCGTAAATTAGCAAATTTGAAAATAAACCAGACACTGAACAATTCTGTCTTAAGAATTGTTTAGTGTCACTTCGATAGGGGTATATTACAACATGAGGCAATTAAAAATTCAAAAGTCTATTACCAACCGTGAGACGGCTTCGCTGGATGTGTATTTACAAGACATTGGGCGAGAAGAGCTAATTACGGCTGAAGAAGAAGTAAAACTTGCTCAACGCATCAAGGAAGGGGATCAAAAGGCCTTGGAAAAACTATGCAAAGCCAACTTAAGATTTGTAGTATCGGTTGCCAAGCAGTACCAAAACCAGGGTCTCTCTTTACCCGACCTTATCAACGAAGGCAATGTGGGGTTGATCAAAGCCGCTCAGAAATTTGATCACACGCGGGGCTTTAAATTCATCTCTTACGCTGTATGGTGGATTCGGCAAAGCATTCTGCAAGCCCTTGCCGAGCAATCGCGAATAGTAAGGCTCCCTCTAAACCAGGTAGGTTCTATCAATAAAATTAAAAAAGCCGTTTCGCTGCTCGAGCAAAAGCTCGAAAGAACCCCTTCGGCCGATGAAATCGCCGAAGCCCTCGATCTGCCCGAAAGTAAAATAGAGGCAGTGATGAAAGTGAATGCACACTACGTATCGATGGATGCCCCCATCAGCGAGGATGAAGAAACCAAAATGATCGATGTTTTTGTGGCCGAAGACACCCCGGCAACCGACGAAAACCTGATGCAGCAATCTCTGAAAGAAGAAATCGAAAGATCTCTCAATCAATTGACAGAAAAAGAAAGAGAAGTTATCAGACTTTTCTATGGCATCGGTGAAACCCATGGCCTTACCCTCGACGAAATTGGTGCTCGCTTTGGACTTACTCGCGAAAGAGTTCGGCAAATTAAAGAAAAAGCTATCCGACGTCTCAAACACACTTCCAGAGAACGCCTCTTAAGAGCCTATTTGGGTCAGTAAAATGTGTAGACAATGCTTTTCAAAGTAAAAGTGTAGTCGTTTTCAAACTCAGCCCCCCTTAGCTCGGGGGCTTTTTTATAAAACTTCAGATATAATTCTAACCAACAAAAAAAAAAGTTGGTGATAGATTAAAATAAATTATACCAGCATGCCATTGAAATCTATTCATGCCCTCCATGACATTCCAAAAAATTTATTAGAAACGCCCATCGGCGATTTACTGGCCTATCACAATTTAGAGGCTCCATTCAAAAGTTATACGAATGCTCAATTGCTTATAGCTATGTGTATGGATAACCGTAAATTTCTACGGATACCTGACCGCTTTGCTTTCATTATTAGAACAGGGGGAGCTAATTTGCGTTATTCAGAATTTAAGGTAAGTTACGCTGTAGCAATTGGAGGAATTAAACACATTGCATTGATAGGGCATACCCATTGCGGTATGGTGAATCTTTCTGCCCGCAAGGCGGATTTTATAGAAGGCCTGATTAAAAACGGTGGGTGGACATACGAACGAGCACTGCAACACTTTCAAAATTTTGCCCCTTTTTTTGAAATTGATAATGAAATAGACTTTACCCTTTCAGAAGCTCGCAGACTTAGACAGAAATATCCAAACGTTAACACCCTACCCATGCTTTATAAAGTTGAAGACAATCTGATCTATATGATAGAGGAATAAATGTTTAGATGTTTGGGGTTGGCCGAGCATTTAGTGACCCAATTCCAACCCATTGATAATCAATCTATACACCAAGGGTTTATCAAACCTAACTCTAAGTTACGGCAATTCAAAATTATGCAAGTGAATCCCGTAGAAATATCTCGATGAATTAGAGCTTTTTATGAAATGATTAGACAGGCTCAAAAAGCATTTCATTACAATTCTAATGTTTTGGCATAAAGCTTTCAATAGCCAAACGGTAACTGTCGAGCCCAAAACCGCTTATAAAGCCTTTGCACGCAGCGGCTGTAAGTGATTTTTGGCGATAAGGCTCTCGGCTGAAGATCAAACTGATGTGTACCTCTACTACCGGCGCACGAATGGACCTAATCGCATCAGCGATCGATACCGAAGTATGAGTGTATCCTCCTGGATTAAAAACAATGCCATCTACCGAAAATCCATATTCATGCAAAGCGTGAATTAATTCTCCTTCGCTATTATGTTGGCGATAGATGAAATAAACGTCGGGATAAAGTTCTTTAAGTTGTGTAAGATAATCCTCAAACCTTTCGTTTCCATAAATTCCAGGCTGCCTGATGCCCAATAGATTAAGATTTGGCCCGTTGAGAATAAGTATTTCCATACCCACTCAATTTTTATCAAAGTTACCTATTTTACGCATTCCAACATTTCATCAAGTAAAATTTGATGTAAATTTGTGCACAGATACCTTATAGGGGTGCTCCTTGGGAAAAGGGGCTGAGATTATACCCTTTGAACCTGATCCGGGTAATGCCGGCGTAGGGATTAAGAAGGTTCGTGATTCTCATTTTCCCCTATATGGTTTTAATACAATTTATTAATCAATTAAAACCATGTAGTTATGTTCAAAAAAATTTTTCTGCTTTTGTTGACTGCCCTGTTTGTTTCTGGGGCGAGTGGACAATTTGTTCTCTCAGGACAGATAACCGATGCTTCCACAGGTAAAGGATTGGCTGGTGCTCATGTTACACTCTCGGGGCATAAGTATGCTGCAGTGACTGATCAATCAGGCCAATATTCCATTCGTCGGATCCCAGAAGGCAAGTACCAACTGAGGGTTACATTCATGGGTTTTGATGCTTATCAGGATGAGGTTTACATCAGAGGCAACCAAATCAGGGATGTTGCTTTAAAACCCTCTGTATTGTTGCAAGAAGGTATAGTAGTAAGAGCCACGCGAGCCAATGAAAAAACACCCGTTGCTCATTATACCTTGCCGTCTCGATCCATAGAAAAGCTAAACACCGGCCGCGATCTCCCATTTTTGTTGAATCAAACCCCATCGGTAGTGGTTACAAGCGATGCAGGCACCGGTATTGGATACACAGGCTTGCGCATTCGTGGCTCAGACATGCAACGGCTAAATGTAATGATTAACGGGATTCCGATTAATGATGCTGAATCCCAAATGGTTTATTGGGTGGATATTCCAGACATTGCCTCATCCACCGACAACATACAGATTCAGCGAGGAGTTGGGCTTTCTGCCCATGGTAGCGGAGCCTTTGGAGGAGCCATCAACCTTCAAACTTCTCCCATCAGAGAAGAAGCCGAGGCCCGGGTGATAACATCGGGGGGGAGTTTTAACACCCTTCGCAATACAGTAAACTTTGCCACCGGACGCCTGGGATCGCATTTTGCCCTTGAAGGTCGCCTAAGCCGTACTACCTCCGACGGCTACATCGACCGGGGCAGCGCCAACCTCAAATCATTCTTCCTCACAGGTGGGTATTTCGGAGAAAAAAGTTTTCTGCGTTTTAATATCTTCGGCGGAAAGGAAATTACCTACCAGGCGTGGGAGGGAGTTCCTTCAGAACTGCTTAGCACACGCCGCACTTTTAATCCAGCCGGCATGTATTTCGATGAAAACGGAGATACCCTTTACTATAAGAACCAGGTAGACGACTACGAACAAAATCATTACCAGCTCTTTTACGGAGTAAAACCTGCTTCTTCCCTCACCCTCCATTTTGCCCTTCATTATACCCGCGGATACGGTTTTTACGAATCGATAAAGCAGGCCCAGAAATTCAGCAAATACGGATTGCCCAATGTGATCATCGGTGAAGATACGATTCGGAAAACCGACCTTATCCGCCGAAAATACCTCGACAACGATTTTTATGGAGGTAATTTTTCGGCCATCTGGCAACCTTCTGAAAAGCTAAGCCTAACCCTGGGAAGTGGCTATACCTATTACGATGGGTGGCACTTTGGAAGAATCATATGGGCGCGCTTTGCAAGCAATGGTTTTATAGACAAGGATTACTATCGGAATCAAGGTATAAAAAAAGACTTCAACAGTTTTGCACGTCTAAGCTGGCAGATGGCAGAGCGCCTCACCCTCATGACCGATCTGCAATATCGGCATATCGATTATCGAATCGAGGGCACACACGATGACCTTCGCCAACTGAATCAGGAGCATACCTTCGATTTCTTCAATCCCAAAACCGGCCTGAGCTATCAGATTACTAAAAACTCTCAGGCCTACGCTTCAGTAGGTATCGCACACCGCGAGCCCTCGCGCAACGAATACCGCGATGCCGATGAAGGCTATCAGCCCCGACCCGAAAAAATGACCGACTGGGAACTGGGCTACCGCTACTTGACCGACAAGACACAAGCAGGAGTCAATTTTTATTTGATGAACTACAAAGACCAGTTGGTAATGACTGGAAAAATCAACAACGTAGGCAGTCCTATCAATATCAATGTTCCTGAAAGTTACCGCATGGGGGTGGAGCTCTCGGCATCGGCCAGTCTGGCCCCTTCGCTCAATATAGCCGGCAACCTGACACTCAGCCGCAACCGTATTAAGAACTTTGTGGAATTTATCGACAATTGGGACACCTGGACCCAAGAAGCTCGTCCTCTGGGCGAAACCACCATCAGTTTCTCTCCCTCAGTGATAGGCGGTGCCACCCTGCAATACCATCCCATTCAGCCCCTGGGCTTTACTCTGACGGGCAAATACGTCAGCAAACAATTTATTGACAACACCTCCAGCGAGTCGAAAAAATTGAACCCCTACGGCATCCTCGATCTTCGGACTGATTATCAGTTGGTTTTGCCCTTTGTGAAATCGGCTACGCTCTTTGTCAACGTGTATAACCTGCTTGACCATAAGTACGAAAGCAACGCGTGGGTATACAGCTACCTTGAAGGCGGGGTAGAGAAGAAAATGGATGGCTATTTTCCCCAGGCCGGCATCCACTTTTTGGCCGGTATAGATATCCATTTTTAAATCCCCTGAACCTTAACACTTTTTAACTTTCCCTCAAATATTTTCCGTTAAAAACCAACGTAATTTAGCAGCGTCATGAAAAAGGCGCTGCTTTTTGTTTTTCTTCTGGCCTTCACCAGTCTTTTTGCCCAGACATCCGACAGAATTTCGTATAAAGGGCGGGTGCTGGGCACCGACCATAAGCCTGTGGCCCTGGCCCATATTATTCAATTAAAAACCCTCACAGGAACGGTGAGCGATACCTCAGGCTATTTCAGCATACCGCTGAAGCCTGGCGATAGCCTGCTGGTAAGCCGTATCGGGTATGTTACCCGAGTGATGGGATTTACGACAGAAACTCCTGTTTACACCGGAGAGCTGGAAATAATCCTACTGGAACAGATTTACCAACTGAAAGAGGTGGTTATTCATCCCTTTCCCTCCACTTGGCAGGAATTTGCCGAAGCCTTCAAAAATCTGAAGACCGACCCTGGTCCTCAGACTGCTGACTTGCAACTAGCTAAAGAAGGCGTATATAACTATCAGGGGCCCTATGGGGGGTTCGGAGTAAGCCTCACGTCGCCTATCTCAGCCCTCTACAACATTTTTGGCAAAGAACCTCAGAGCCGTCGCAAACATGCTGCGCTGGTGGCTGCCGATCGCAGGGAAGCCCAGGTAAAACAAAGATATAATGCCGAATTGGTGCGCCAGCTAACTGGTATCACCGACCAGGAAATTCTCAGAAAATTCCTCGATTTCTGTCACCTCGATGACGATTTTGTGCTCCATTGTAGCGATTACGAGCTTTACGTTGCCATTCTGGAGTGTTTCCATTCGTTCAAGTCCAAGACTTGAAAAGGTTCTGATTTTCTATAAGATATAACAACCTTTAGGAAATTCTGTATTAGCAAGGAGGATACTCCGATGCTGGTCTCCGGGTTTACCATGGCATGGCTTCATTTCAAGACAACACTTTCTTTTAAAATTCATAGGAAAAATTGACCGGCATATCCCTTGCAAAACCAGACAGGTGCAGGGAAACAGAAAAATTTTTTCTAATGAAAAACCTTTAGGGTATTGTACGAGTCAAAAAGTTTGTATCTTTGCGAACCCTTTGCCCAGGTGGTGGAATTGGTAGACACGCTACTTTGAGGGGGTAGTGCCCGTTCGGGCGTGCAAGTTCGAGTCTTGTCCTGGGCACCGTTCTTTATAAAATACCCGAGTGGCGGAATTGGTAGACGCGCTAGTTTCAGGGACTAGTGTCCTTACGGACGTGCAGGTTCAAGTCCTGTCTCGGGTACCTGAATATCCCCAAAACTCATTATAATTTAATGGTTTTGGGGACTTTTTTTATGTAGATACAATCCTTTCTAGGTCGTGCCTTAGGGATTGTATCCCTGTTATGTTTTGCTCTAGAGAAAGTTATCATTACCCAGATACTATCTGAATTGCACATATACATCTACCCCTTTCAGGGCGATTACCTATCTGCAGTGCGTGCAAAAAATCCAGGTAATTTGCCTGAATTTTTTTTTAACAAAACAAAGGGGCAAAAGCTTACTTGGTAAGATCCTCGTCTTTGGGGTCCTTGGGTTTGCCTTGGGGATTGGCAATACTCTCACGCATTCGGGTGTCAGCTTTCAAGTTTTCGAATCTGTAATAGTCCATGATTCCCAAATTGCCACTTCTAAAGGCTTCAGCAATAGCTTTAGGGATTTCGGCTTCGGCTTCAATAACTCTGGCACGAGCTTCCTGAGCTTTAGCTTTCATTTCTTGTTCATAAGCCACAGCCATAGCTCTTCTTTCTTCGGCCTTAGCCTGAGCTATATTTTTGTCAGCATTGGCCTGGTCCATTTGCAAAACAGCACCGATGTTTTTACCTACATCGATGTCGGCAATATCGATTGACAAAATTTCAAAGGCTGTGCCTGAGTCAAGGCCTTTATCAAGTACCAACTTGGAGATGGAGTCGGGATTTTCAAGAACGATTTTATGGTTTTCAGCAGAGCCAATGCTCGAGACGATGCCCTCGCCCACTCGAGCCAAAATAGTTTCTTCGCCGGCTCCACCTACCAAACGACGGATATTGGCACGAACCGTTACTCTGGCTTTAGCAATGAGCTGAATGCCATCCTTAGCCACAGCAGTTACTGGAGGTGTATCGATGACCTTGGGCTGAACGGACATTTGCACAGCTTCGAAAACATCACGACCTGCAAGGTCAATAGCGGTTGCTGTTTTAATATCAAGCCCCATATTGGCTTTTTCGGCCGAGATCAGGGCATTAACCACAGATTTCACCCGACCGCCAGCCAGGTAATGCGTTTCGAGGTCGTTGGCCGTAATTTTCAATCCAGCCTTAGTAGCAGCTATCAAATTATTAACAATAACGGCTGGAGGAACCTTTCTCCACCGCATCAAAACCAATTGTAGCAAAGAAATACGTACCCCGCTGACCTGTGCTGAAAACCAAAGTCCTACAGGGATAAAATAAAAAATCATCCACAAACCGACCAGCGCTGCCAGTCCGATAATAATGATAATCACTGGATTTCCGTTCATAACATCAGTTTTTAAAGGTTTTTACAAATATTTTATTGAATTCGATTTTATCGACTACCACCTGAGTGCCGGGGTTAAGGAATTCTCCATAGGTATGGGCTTCGTATTGCTCGCCGTTTATTTCGACAGTGCCTGCAGGAGCGAGCCGGCTGAGGGCAATACCAACATCGCCCGGTTTCACGTTGTTTTCGTCAATTACATTCACTTTAGCCTCATTGCGTGTTTCGAGCGAGAGCTTTTTCCAGGTTTTCGACTTCAAGGCATAGAAGAGTGCTAAGGCCGACAGAAACACTGTGATGCCCAGAGTTATTAATCCAGCAGATGTTCCATGGGTAGAGAAGGCAGCCCATACGGCTATCACCACACAGGCAAAGCCTACCACCCCGGCCACCGTGGTTCCCGGAATCACCAGCATTTCTAATAGCAAAAATATCAGCCCGATCAAAATAAGAACAACGATCAACGACCAACTCATGAATAAAGATTTGTTGGGTGTGAAATTATTAATTTCATGCCACCCCCACAACACTCATGTGTAAATTTATCGCCATAATTGGAAAAAGGGATGGGTTAAAACGATTGCGCCCGGCGATTTGCAGGCCTGAGATGATACGAGGACGTTCAAAAATCGAAAATTACTTAAGTTATTGAATATCAACAGTCAGGAAACGACGCGTAAGTTCGTCGGCAAGGGGCTTCAGTTCGCCGAAGGAACCTGATTTTACCGCGCACTTTCCTTTCAGGTGGGCAATAAGGGCACATTGCTCGGCTTGCTCGGTGGTGTGATGACATACTTCCACCAAGCATTTGATTACATGGTCAAAAGTATTGACCTCATCATTGAAGAGAATAAGCTCTTTAAGGTCAGTCAGATCAGTGCTTTGCTCATCAATGGACTGGATTTTCACTTCATCCATGGTTCAACTCCTACCTTATTCTTTATGGGGGTAAAATTACAATAAAAACAAAGTTCTTACCAAAATGTACGAATTTTGCATTATGAACTTCAATGATACCCCAAAGTCCCATAGGGCATTCATAGAAAGGTTACAATTCAGGCTTCATGGAGCATTACCAGGGTTAGCTGCCTGGCAAGCAATGATGCCCCAGGGCCGAACCCTCGAAATACCTCCAGGACAGGAACCTACTGAAAGTGCAGTGCTTGTAATTTTTATGGAAATCGGTGGCGAATTAAACCTGCTTCTCATTCGTCGAAGCCAGGATGGAAGAATACATGGAGGGCAAATTGGATTTCCCGGGGGGCGTGCTGAACCATCAGATTCTGATTATTGGTTTACTGCCTTGCGAGAAGCACAAGAAGAAGTTGGAATACAGCCCGATTTCGTCCAATTTATGGGGAAATTAACCCCAATTTACATACCCCACAGCAATTTCAGGGTTCATCCTTATGTTTCGTATTCAACTATATATCAATTATTTAAAAGACAACAAGAAGAAGTAGATGAAATTTTGTTGATCCCATTTATCAAATTTTTATCTAAGCAAAATATCCGAGAGGCCTTATTTCATACCCTTCATGGGCCAATAAGTGCCCCATGTTTTGAAATTGAAAATATAAGGATCTGGGGTGCAACGGCAATGATTTTAAATGAGTTAATTTATTTAAGCAAAGATATTTTGGCTGAAAAATCCCTCTAAAATTTTAATGAAATGATTCATTTATTGGATGGAGCAGGAATTATTTTACACATCCAATAATCAAAGAGGCAAATATTCCAGTTTTAATAAATTCAAAAAAGGCGAAAACTTCAGAGTGCATTTACCATTGCATCGCCGTGTATATTTTTTATATATTTCCAATGTATAATTATACTGAGGATAACATAAAGATGATTAAAAAAGCCCGTCGGAAAAGCGGGCTTTTAATTGTTTTTAAAAAACTATTTATACTATTTCTTGATATTGGGCATTTCAAGACCGTAGCCTTTACGTTTGTCTTCCTTGCGAAGCAAATATCCAAATAGCATGGCTAAAATGCCCAAAGAAGCAAAAACGAGCATAGGCACGGTATAATTGTAAACTGCAGTTGTATCGCCAGCAGCAATTCTATCGGCCACACCGGGATTCACAGCATTAAGTATGACCCCAATAATAGCAGGAATAAGGCCTAGTCCCCAATTTTGAATTAGGAAGATAACAGCATAAGCCGAACCGAGGTAACGGTCTTCCACAACTTTGGGTACTGATGGCCATAAAGAAGCAGGAACCAGAGAAAAGGCCACACCTAGAATAAGAATAGCTACAATATAGAGGGCCATGCTTGGGGGAGCAACGGCAAAAATAAGGTGAGAGCCAGAGAGTAAAAGAGCACCTAACATCATCACCGAGGCGGCTTTTCCCTTGCGGTCCACCATATTACCAAAAAGGGGTGTAAGCAAAATAGTCCCCACTGGAAGCAATCCAGCAATCATTCCTCCCACTTCAGGACTAATGCCTAATTTGCTTTGCATCATATTCACTGCATATTTCAAAAAAGGGAATACCCCACTGTAAAACAATACACAAAGCAGCGCGATATACCAAAATCCTCGGTTTGAAACGATTTTGCCAAGGTCGCTGATTCTAAATTCTTCATCCTCCGACTCATCCATCTCAAAATTATTTTTTATTTGTTTACTGAGAGGAATATCAAAAAACAAAACATAAACTAAAAAAGTAAGAAATCCGATAGTCAAAAGCATCACGCCAAAAAGAACACTTCGATAAGGGAATCCCGAGGCTATAATGGGCGAGAAGAAAAAGGCCACAGAAGCACCGATGCGGGCGGTAGCCATTTCCATTCCCATGGCCAACGCTAGTTCTTTGCCTTTAAACCATTTTACGATGGTCTTAGAAACAGTTATTCCACACATTTCTACTCCAATGCCAAAAAGAGCATACCCAACGGCGGCAAGTTTTGCAGAAGCAGGCATCCAGGTCATAAAAGAATTGAAAAAGTTGAAAGCAAATCCCCCTGCATTAAAATAATCAGAAAGGGCATATAATTTAATCAAAGCACCGGTAACCATTACTCCTGTACTAAGAATACCGGTAAACCTGATACCTAATTTGTCGAGGATGATGCCAGAAATTAAAAGAAAGCCAAACATGTTGAGATAATATTCAGATCCGCTGAAAGTTCCATATACTTCAGGATTCCATTTGTAGCTGACTTCCAACAAAGCTTGCAAGGGTGCAAGTGCATCCACGAAGAAATAAGCTGTGAGCATTGTGAAGGCAATGAGCATGAGCGCCGTCCATCGGGCCGCCTTCGATTCCGACAACAAAACTTGCATTTTTTTCATCATCGTGTTTAATTTTTTTAACTTTAAAGTAATTTTGTAAGTAAAATCGTTAGAGCCCCTCAGAAAAGGGCGGCCAAATGTAAGAATTCTTTTTTTTCTCGTAGCTTTGCAGCCCGATTAATCACCCCAGTCTTTGATAATCTGTTTAAGAGCAGCATTAAGTTCTGATTTAAAAATTTGAAAATGAGAATTTTACTTGTTACAGCAACCTGGCTGGAGGCCAAACCCCTGATGGCTGAGTTTCATTTTTTACGCAAATACTCAGGTAACAACTACTCTTTCCGCTATGGAGAACACCGAGTGGATGTTCTTGTGACAGGAATGGGCATGGTAGCCACGTCTTACGGTGTCGGAAAAGCCCTGATGAATACACGCTACAACTTAGCCATTAATGCTGGAATATGTGGTTCGTTTCGCAAAGAACTTCCTCCTGGTACCGTATTAAATATTAAGGAAGAATTTTTCCCTGAGTTTGGTATGGTCGACGACGCTGGCTTTAAATATATTCAGGAACTTGGTTTTGAAACCAACCTTCCCTCGGCCTGTAAAAACACCCTGCTTGAGAACCCCCATTTCAATCAGGTCATAGGGTTTAAAAATATTCCTGCTGCAAGAGGGGCTACGGTTAACCTGGTAGATTTGTCAGGAAAGCGGACCGCCAGCTACCTTTCGCCCACTCTCGAGGCAGATATTGAAACGCAGGAAGGTGGAGCTTTCTTTTTTGCCTGTTTGGCCGGCGAAATTCCTTTTGTTGAGGTTAGAGCCGTATCCAATTATATAGGTGCACGCGAAGATGAGGCCTGGGATATTGAATCTGCATTAGAGAACCTTACCATTGCTATTCACGCGGCCCTTGATGTTCTACCCAGATAATTCCGAGTTTTCGAACAACTATTTTCATTTATGGTAGTTATAACAGGAGCTGCAGGTTTTATTGGTAGTGTTTTAACAGGTCGGCTCAACCATTTGGGAAGGTTTGATCTTGTGCTTGTGGATCATTTTGGGCAACCCGCTAAAGAAAAAAATTTAGAAGGTAAGAAATACGAAAAAAAGATAGATAGAGAGCACTTCTTTGACTGGGCGGAAGAAAATAGTTCAGAAATCGAAGCTATTTTTCATTTGGGGGCGCACACAGACACTACAGAATTCGATACAAAAATTTTTGACCGACTCAACGTTGCCTATTCCATCAGTATATTTTCGTTTTGCACCCGACACCAAATTCCCCTACTCTATGCCTCGAGCGCTGCAACCTATGGCATTGGAGATAAAGGCTACAGCGACGATCTCTCGCTCATCCCTTTCCTTACTCCACTCAATCCGTATGGTTGGTCGAAACAAGAATTTGACCGTTGGGTCCTTCAAAGGGAAACCCAACCGCCTTATTGGTATGGGTTCAAATTTTTCAATGTGTATGGGCCCAACGAATACCACAAAGGACGCATGGCATCGGTTGTCTTTCATGCTTTTCATCAAATACGCAACACAGGACGCGTAAGACTCTTCAAGTCGCACCGGCCCGATTATGCCGATGGGATGCA
Organism: uncultured Bacteroidales bacterium; assembly: GCA_937981455.1. Classification (GTDB taxonomy): domain Bacteria; phylum Bacteroidota; class Bacteroidia; order Bacteroidales; family TTA-H9; genus UBA2030. The sequence goes on from CALJNV010000033.1 coordinate 20,290, forward strand.
AATGCGCGACTTTGTCTATGTGATGGATGTGGTGCAATTGATGATCAATTTCTGGCAAAGCCGACCCAGATCAGGAATTTACAATGTAGGCACAGGACATGCCGAGCCTTTTGTTCATCTGGCTGAAGCTGTTTTCGAAACCCTTGAATTGGCCCCCCTTATCGATTTCATCGATACACCCGCCGATATACGCGACAAATACCAATATTTTACTGAAGCCGACATGCGTAATACCTGTGCCACCGGCTTATGCCCGAAATTCCATAACCTCAAAGAAGGAATCAAAGAATATGTGGGGCAATACTTAATGAATGGGCTTTATTTTTGATTGACCTTTTCCGTCCCCATCCATTTCCAAAGGTTAACAGCAAGGGAACCTGAGGCAGCCAAAGCCAACCCGCCAACCGTTATCATATCTGCAAGTTGCGTGCTTATGGACAGACCCACGAATCGTGCAAGCAGAAATTGCAGGTAAGAAGGAGGCAAACGGGTGTGCCCAAGTTGCTCAAGAATGCTAAAATGCAAATCGGTAAGAGGGCAATAACCCCAGCCATACCAGTATCCCAATAATGTCCATGAGCTAATAGTAAGAAGTAAGGTTAGCAGGTTGAACCGTTGGGTCGAAGGGAATATCCATCCTAACAAATTGAACAGCATCCATGATGTATGAAAAATTGTAAGAAAAAAATCAGCTATTTGTAATCCTATTCTCATAATATTTAAATGCTGTCGCGCAATTGGATAAGAAATTCTTTTACTTGCCTTAAAACGGCGGCTATTTCCATGTCGCGCATGCCCTGTTTTTTGTTCAAACGAATATATTCGCGGGCGCCTGGTATGGTATATCGTTTCTCCTTTAATAGATAATGAATGAGGCGAAGTAATTCTACATCTTCGGGGTGATAAAAACGATTGCCCTTTTTGTTGCGGTAGGGTTTAATTCCTTCAAATTCCTTTTCCCAAAACCGCAAGGTACTCTGTGTAACACCCAGCATGCGACTGACCTCGCCAATGGTATAATAGATTTTAGGGCTATTTTCTCCTTTTTTCATTGGATATACAAACTTACTCAGCAATAGGTGCGTTTGGGGTTTCAGTAAAGTTAGGCGACTGGTTGATCATCTCCTGGAAGGTAGCCGGATCGATATCGAACATAAAATAGGCCGGGTTGACGTGGTTGTTGTTGTATATCACTTCGTAATGCAAATGAGGCCCCGATGATAATCCTGTGTTGCCAACAGTGGCAATCCAATCGCCTCTTTTAACCCTCTGCCCAGGTTTTACCCTGAAAGATTGCAAATGGGCATAGACAGTTTTGTAGCCAAATCCATGATCAATAATGACTTTTCTACCATAACCGTCTTTTATAACTTGTGAAGCCTCTTCCACAACTCCATCACCGGTGGCAAAAACCTTTGAACCTGCAGGTGAAGTAAAATCAATACCTTCATGAAACATTACCGTTTTGTAAAAAGGATGCACCCGGTAGCCAAAATAAGAAGAGATGTACTTTAAATCACGTTTATTAATAGGTTGAATGGCTGGAATAGCTGTAAGCATTGCCTCCTTTTGTTTGGCAAGATTGAACACCTCATCGAATGATTTTGACTGCACATACATCCTGCTTTTAACTTTATCGAGTTTCTGCGCAGTTTCTAATAATAGTTTGCCCGTAGATAAATTGCTCAAAGAAGTATACCGGTCTGAGCCCCCCATAGCCCCTTCACGTGCCGAAGATGGAATGGGCTCGGTTTCGAAAATCACACGATAAATATTATTGTCGCGCTGCTGCAAATTATCAAGCACTTTATTCATTCTGTCCAACTCCGCATTCATTGCTTGAAGCTGGGTTTTATAGATGTCTATCTCACGCATGAGCATACGCTCTTTGGGTGAGGAAAAAAACCGATACGCAATGGAAATTACAATGGTGCTAAATACCAAACCGGCGGCAAGAATATATAAAAAACGTTTCAATTTATCCCTGAATCGAATCGGAATCAGCTGATAAGTAAGGGTAATGGGGTCAAAATAATAACGGTGTTTGTTTGACATCCTTTGTATGCAGTGACTATTGCTTTAAGCACTCCCGTGCAGTGGGTTTACTAAGGCAAAATTAACATTTTCCCGTAACTTTGCAGGCCTTTTATAAAATGCATCATATCTTCAAAGGTAATCTAAATCTTTAATTTTGACGAAGATATATGCATTAAACACAAAAGGTTAAATAATGTTAAGAATATAAGAATAAATGAAAGACGAAAATAGTAAATATGAAATCAGAAGAAATTAGGCAGACCTTCCTAGACTTTTTTGCCTCAAAAGGGCATCAGATAGTTCCTTCAGCCCCTATGGTTATTAAGAATGATCCTACGCTGATGTTTACCAACGCGGGGATGAATCAATTTAAAGATATTTTCTTGGGTCATGCACCCGTAAAATTTCCGAGGGTAGCCGATACGCAGAAATGTCTCAGAGTATCGGGCAAGCACAACGACCTTGAAGAAGTAGGACATGATACCTACCATCACACAATGTTTGAAATGCTAGGCAATTGGTCATTTGGTGATTATTTTAAAAATGAAGCCATTGCTTGGGCTTGGGAGTTGCTAACAGAAGTATATAAAATAGATAAAGATCGGCTGTATGTAACTGTTTTCGGAGGTGATGAAGTCGAAGGAATTCCCCGCGATTTGGAGGCTTACAATATCTGGAAAGCATATGTAGCTGAGGATAGAATACTATTTGGAAGCAAGAAAGATAATTTTTGGGAAATGGGCGATACTGGCCCTTGCGGACCCTGCTCCGAGATACATGTGGATATTCGAAAGGATGAAGAACGAAAAAAAATTGCGGGCCGCGAGATGGTAAATCAAGGACACCCTCTGGTCATCGAAATTTGGAATTTGGTTTTCATCGAATACAACCGATTGGCCAATGGAAGCCTGCAGAAACTTCCTTCCCGCCATGTAGATACAGGTATGGGATTTGAACGGCTTTGTATGGTGTTGCAAAATAAACAGAGCAATTACGACACAGATGTTTTCCAGCCTATTATACAAGCCATAGGTTCTTTGGCCGGTCGAACATATGGTGATGACGCAAAGGCCGATGTGGCCATGCGTGTCATTGCCGACCACCTTAGAGCGATTTCTTTTGCTATAGCTGACGGACAGCTACCCTCCAATAACAAGGGAGGATATGTCATACGTCGCATTTTGCGCAGAGCTGTCCGATACGGGTATACTTTTTTAGGATTCCGACAACCTTTTCTCTCTCTCCTTGTTGCAAATCTGAAAGACCAGATGGGATCATTTTTCCCGGAGCTGATTGCACAGCAAGAGCTTATTCGTAGAGTAATTGCTGAGGAAGAAAGCAACTTTTTACGGACCCTTGAATCCGGCATCCAAAGATTCAATAATTATCTGAGCAACGCTCAACGCAAGGGAATTATCGATGGAGGGTTTGCTTTCGAACTCTACGACACCTTTGGGTTTCCTATCGATTTAACGCAATTGATGGCGCGCGAACAGGGTTGGCAGGTTGATATGGACGAATTCCACAAAAACTTAGAACAACAAAAAGAGCGTTCAAGAGCTGCAGCTGCCATCGATACCGACGACTGGATAACAGTGGGCCATGAAGCAACTGAAACTTCCTTTGTAGGATACGATACCCTGGAAGTCGAAGCTGAGATTGTGAAATTTAGAAAAGTTAAAACTTCAAAAAAGACTTACTTCCAGATTGTTTTTAACCGAACTCCCTTTTATGCAGAATCAGGAGGGCAAGTGGGCGACAGAGGGTTAATGATATCAGGTGATGAAAACATTGAGATTGAAGACACCCTCAAAGAAAATAACCTTAGCATACATATTGTTTCGAAAATCCCCACAGACATAACCCTACCAGTAACACTTAAGGTAGATGGGAAAAAACGTTGGCTGACGGCAAATAACCATTCAGCTACTCATCTCATGCATGCTGCATTGCGCAAAGTCTTAGGGCCTCATGTCGAACAAAAAGGCTCTCTTGTAGATGAAAAAAGACTTCGTTTCGATTTTTCCCACTTTACTCGATTAACCCCCGAGGAAATCAGAAAGGTTGAAGAGTTTGTAAACGAAAAAATTTGGGCCAACATTCCACGGAGCGAATGGAGAGAAATGCCAATTGAAGAAGCAAAAAAAATGGGAGCCATGGCACTTTTTGGTGAAAAATATGGCGAAAAAGTCAGGGTCATTGCCTTCGACCCCCAATTCTCGGTGGAATTGTGTGGAGGAACTCATGTTCCATCGACAGGCCAGATAGGTCTTTTTAAAATTGTTTCGGAATCTGCTATTGCCGCTGGTGTGCGACGTATTGAAGCCATTACCGGTCCTGAGGCTATTCAATTCTACAACAACCACATCGACATTCTCGATGAGATCAAAAGTCTTGTTAAAAATCCAGTAGATGCGTTGAAAGGCGTTCAAAATATTCTTGAGGAAAATAAACGCCTGGAAGAACAGGTAGAAGAACTTCGAAAAGCCCTCATTTCGGCAATGGTGAACCATTTAAAACAAAAGGCCCAATCACTCAATGGATTTTATTTCCTGGCTTCTCGCATTGAAGGCGATGCTCAAACTGCACGGGAACTACTTTTCAGGCTGAAACAAGAATTGGGTGCATTTGCCGGAGTATTGGCATACATTTCACAGGGAAAGCCGGGTATCAGCCTAATCATTACCGAAGAACTTTCTGCCAGCAAGGGATGGAATGCAGGACAAATGATTAAAGACATTGCCCGCGAGATCAAAGGGGGCGGTGGAGGACAACCCCATTTTGCCACTGCGGGAGGAAGTTATCCTGAAGGCCTCGATGCAGCTCTTACCAAGGCTTCAAATCTTTTTGGAGCTTGAATAACTTCATGAAAACATCCATGTTTTCTTACAGCATGCAAATGGATCCCTCTGTCAGTAAGTCCTTCTTCCCATTTTTGGACTAAATAAATGGGGACATCGGCACCCAAAATAACCAAGGCCGGCTCGCATTGCGAAAGCACTTCTGCAGGCTTCAATCTTGTTTTACCAGTTATCAACAGGTAATCTATTTTCCTTGATTCTGGTATCCATACACTGTCACCCTTAACGCATGAAAAAGTTTTGCCTTTCCATCGAAAGCTCGAGGGGAACTTCAACATAGTAATCGTTTGAATTCTCTGATTTCTCAACCATTCTCTCACTGCCTGGTCATTAAGCATCGTGGAATCGACAAAAGCTGCGGCATCACCCTCTTTTAATATAAAACCTGTGGATGAAGATATTGAACCAACAATTACCTCACCCACTTTATTGTTTGGAATTGATTGTATCAGAAAATTCCGGAATGAAATTAAGGCTAAAGTCATCAAAGCCAAATATATTAGCCAAGGTCTTGCAAAATAAAAATATAATATAATGGAAATTCCAATGATATATATTCCTAGAGTGAGTTTGGCATCAGGAAACAAGTCGCCTACTGTAGAATGAGGCAGATTTTCTATGAAAGCCACACCGCCATTCATCAGACGAATACTAAATGCAAGCAACCATCCTGTTAAAC
>CALJNV010000034.1 GCA_937981455.1 uncultured Bacteroidales bacterium
GCTGTTGGGGTATTCGATACAGCGCGTCAGCCCTTGGAAACCGAAATAGCGGTATTTGTAAATCCCGACAAAGTTTATCAAGAAATTATAGGCATAGGAGGGGCAATTACTGATGCGGCGGCTGAAACCTTCGCCCAGCTAAGTAAAGAAAATCAACAAAAATTGCTGGAAGCCTATTTTCATCCTGATAAAGGCATAGGATATACTTTGATTTGCACCCATATACATAGCTGCGACTTTAGTAGCAAAAGCTACACATACATTGAAGAAGGAGATAGCACTCTTTCTACTTTTTCCATTGCCCACGATCTGGAATATCGCATCCCTCTTATTCAAAAGGCCATGGAGATGAGTGGGAATAAGGCTATTCTTTTTGCAAGTCCATGGAGTCCACCGGCTTTTATGAAAGATAATAACAATATGCTTCAGGGTGGAAAATTATTGACAAAGTATTATCAGGCCTGGGCCAACTATTTCGTAAGGTTTATTCAGGAATATGAGAAACTGGGTATACCGATATGGGGGGTAACTATACAAAATGAACCCATGGCTCGACAGAAATGGGAATCTTGCATTTATACGGCCGAAGAAGAAAGAGATTTTCTTAAAAACTACCTAGGACCAACGTTTTGGAAAAATGGTATGAAAGACAAAAAGATTATTGTGTGGGACCACAACCGCGACCTGATGCCCTACCGGGCCGATGTAATTTTTTCTGACCCCCAAGCTTCAAAATATGCCTGGGGTATAGGCTACCATTGGTACGAAGACTGGTCGGGTGGGAAACCCATGTACGATAATGTGAGAAATGTTCACGATAATTACCCCGATAAATACATTATTTTTACCGAAGGTACCGTGGAGAGTTTCGTAAGTGGCCACCTCGATTATTGGCCCAACGGCGAAGAATATGCCATTTCCATGATTAACGATTTTAACAGCGGAGCCTCTGGATGGACGGATTGGAATATTTTACTGGATGAAAGAGGAGGGCCTAATCATGTGGGAAATTTTTGCTTTGCCCCCATGCATGGAGACACTCAAAATGGCAAATTGCACATCACTGCAGCTTACTATTACATCGGGCATTTTTCTAAATATATACGGCCTGGTGCGCATCGCCTGAGCACTTCGCCTTCCAGAAGTAATTTGTTATCAGTTTCATTCAGGAATCCTGACGGTAGCTTTATTGCTATTGTGCTGAATATCCATGACCAGCCTGTCCAATATTTTTTACTTTGTGGCGATGGTATGACTCAGCTTAAGATACCGGCACATGCTATTCAAACCATTAAATATTAATGCTTTATGAATAATAAATTTTTCTTTTTTGCTTTGGTGGCCAGTGTAATGCTTGTTTATGCATGCAATCGTAAGCCGATTTACAAAGATCCCTCCCGTAGCGTGGATGAACGGGTAGAAGACCTTTTTTCAAGGATGACGCTCGAAGAAAAAATTGAGCAATTAGCGGGTCTTCCCGACGAAAGAGGAATGAAAACAGCTTATAACGAGAGGCTTGGTATACCAGATTTTAAGATGAGTGATGGTCCCATAGGCGTTCGATGGGATGAGTCCACTGCCTTTCCTTCGGGGGTATCGTTGGCTGCGACGTGGGATACAATGCTTGCTGCTTCTTACGGTCGCCAGCTGGCGCGCGAAACGCTGTTTAAAGGCCGCAATTATATCCTTGGGCCTTGCATAAATATGCACAGATTGCCCATAGGTGGTCGTAATTTTGAGAGCTATGGAGAAGATCCTTGGCTTGCCGGCCGCCTGGCTGTGTCCTACGTAAAGGCTGTTCAAAAGGAAGGAGTAATTACCTCGGTTAAGCATTACGCTTTAAACAATCAGGAATGGGAACGCTTCAAGGTAAATGTGAAAGTTGATGAACGTACCCTCCGTGAGATCTATCTGCCGCATTTTGAGATGGCTGTGAAAGAAGGAGGTGCCTACACCCTGATGGCTGCCTACAACAAGGTGAACGACTGGTGGGCCTCGGAAAATAAGCACTTGCTGAAAGACATTCTGAAAGATGAATGGGGCTTCAAAGGACTGGTCGTATCCGACTGGGGCGCTACCCATTCTACCGTACATGCCATCAAACATGGATTGGACCTGGAAATGCCTACAGGAGAATTCCTAAACGAGGTGAAAATTCAGGAAGCCTTGAAAAAGGGGGACATTACGGTGGAAGACCTTGATAACATGGTTCGACGGATTTTGTGGGTGAAATTCAAGGCGGGTCTGTTTGATCGCCCTGCCGATGTTCAATATCCCGACCCCAGCGATGAAAGCGCACGGGTGGCCTACGATGTGGCAGCCCGCAGCATCGTTTTGCTCAAAAACGAGAATCAGTTGCTTCCGCTCGATCTGGCAAAAATCAAATCTTTGGCCATCATAGGGCCCAATGCGGCAGTAGCCCGCACGGGGGGCGGTGGCAGCTCGCGCATCACACCCCGCAAGGCTGAATCTCCTCTCGAGGTTTTCCGCACCCTGGCCGGAACCCAGGTGCAGATCAACTATGCGGAAGGTGCCAAACTACCCGCTTCTCCCTTACACGTAATCCCCTCGGCCTACCTCCGTACACCCGACGGACAGCCCGGCCTTAGGGCTTCCTATTTCAACAACATGGAATTGCAAGGCAAACCCACCCTCGAGCGCATCGATGCCACCGTCGACTTCAACTGGGAAGATAAAGCCCCGGCTGCCGAGTTACCCAACGATAAATTCTCCGTGCGCTGGACGGGCAGCATTATTCCTCCCAAAACCGGACGTATAGCCTTGTTTACTGCCAGCGACGATGGTGTACGACTTATCGTCAATGGTAAAAAACTGATTGACAACTGGACCGACCACGCCACCACGGTCGATTCCGTTTCGCTCGACCTGGTAAAAGGAAAACCCATAGATATCGTGTTGGAGTTTTATGAAAACAGGGGTGCTGCGGTGATTCAGCTGGGATGGGACTACACCGAAGAAAAATCGGATGGTGATCGCCTGTTGACGGAAGCCGTGGAGGCTGCCCGCAAGAGCGATGTGGCTCTGGTGTTTGTGGGTTCCAGCGATTACATCGAAAGCGAGGGTTACGACAAGGTCTATGGTATGCACCTGCCGGTGGGCCAGGATCGGCTGATTGAGGAAGTCGTGAAGGCCAATCCCCGCACCGTTGTGGTATTGTATGGAGGCACGGCCATCGATATGCAAAACTGGGGGGGCAGGGTTCCCGCTATCCTAGATGCCTTTTTCCCTGGGCAGGAAGGCTCCCGGGCTGTTGTCGACATTATCACTGGCAAGGTGAATCCCTCGGGTAAGCTTCCTTTCACCTTCTGGGCTACACCCGATCAGTCGCCGGCATATAAGGGTTATAGAGACCCTTCGCTCGAGGCTCCTTACATCGAAGGTATTTTTATGGGCTACCGCTGGGTGGATAAAAAAGGCATTCAACCCGCCTTCCCCTTCGGGCACGGACTTTCATATACCGCCTTCTCCTTCGATGAAATGATGATTAATCCTTTGAATGACAGAGAGTATGAGGTTTTAGTAAAGGTTACTAATACGGGTCCGAGGCTTGGTACCGAGGTGGTGCAGTTGTATGTGGCTCCGCCTCAGGCCGATGATATGCCTGTAAAAGAATTGAAGGGGTTTGCTCCCCTAAATCTACAACCCGGCGAATCGGGCATAGCCAGAATTTTGCTCAATAAACGCTCATTTGCTCATTGGGATACTCAAAGCAATCAATGGGTAGTTAGGCCGGGAGTATATACCCTCTGGGTAGGGGCATCCTCCGCTGATATTCGCTTAAAATCAACCCTCGATATCCTTCAATAAAATTTCTTGGCAGTTTTTTAAAGCCTTTTGCTAAAGGTGTTGCCTTTTGATGGTCAAGAGGGAGTAAGATGAGTAGATTATTTATCTAAAATTATTGGATTAATAATCTAAAATATTCATTTTGTATAATTTATAATATTGGATCCCTTCCTCAATGGAATGACGGCTTTTAAGGCTGACTTCTATTGAGGATCCTCCTTTTAAAGCAAAGTCCTTTAGTTTTCATTTTTTGTCAATTAATATTTACACCTATCAAGTGCATTGGAAAGAAGAGAATACCCTACGTCTGTAACTTTATAAACGGACTAAAATCAGATTTCCATTTGAGATCGAGGTGAATCTGAATATACTCTCTCATGTTATAGATTCGTTTCATCTTTCCATTTTTCGAGGCACTGAATGGCTGCGAAACGTACCATTGCAGGGTATTCAGCCCCTGTAAATGGCAATATAAGTTCTTTTATATGGGATTGCTTGTATTTGCATAAAGCCAGAATCAATTCTTTTAAAATATATGGATCAGATGTTTGAGTAGGTATTTCCATCAGATAAGGTAAAGATTCGGGTAAATGCTTTTCTCCTAAAATAAATATGGCTCTTCTAACAGTTTGAAGGTCAAAATGTTTGAGGGCTCTCTGCAATTTCTCGGTAAACGATTCGTTGTCAAGCGCTGTGATGGATGCGTGGCAGTGGGGGCAAATAGTATCCTTTTCGTTTATTTGATTCCAGCACGATGGACAAAAATAGTGCATAGTAAGTTTTGTTTTTCAGGCTAAAAATGAATCTGCTTAATATTTGAATTTTTATTCCAAAAGTAAGGGTTTTAGGGTATTTCTTTTCCGCAATGGGGGCATTTTTTGATTTCTTTTTTCGGCTTTCCAATTTTTTCTATAAATCCAGCACTTATAAGCCCTGTAGGTAGTGCAACCAATCCTATACCAGTTATAGCAATAATGGCACTTAAAAATTTTCCTAAGGCTGTGATGGGATATACATCTCCATAACCCACCGTTGTTAGTGTGGCTATAGCCCACCAGAAACATGACAGAACATTAGTAAACTTTTCAGGTTGGGCTTCCCCTTCTATGGAATACATAAGAAAAGATGCAATAAATATTACAATGAACGATACAAAGCCTGTCATAGCCAATTCTGTCTTTTTCTCGGCAATCACCGAACCCAATAATTGTAATGAATTGTTATACCGATTGATTTTAAATATTCTGATAAAACGTAGCAATCTCAATATTCTGAGATATCGCAAATCCAATTTGATAAAAAAAGGTAGGTAAAAGGGGGCTATAGCCAATATATCCACCAATCCATAGAAGGAAAAAATAAATTTTAAGCTTGATTTTAAATGACTCCTGGATGGGAAGGTTAGATCAGAAACATACAATCTAAGTATATATTCGATTGTAAATATAATAACTGAGACTACTTCGACATATCTGAGTATTTTTCCCCATGATGCTCTGATAAAGGGTATGGTCTCTAAAATCATTGAAATTATATTTACAATGATTAAAATCATAATACCATAATCAAACGCCAGATTGATTTTTGACCCATGCGGACCTTTTTCGACAAGATGATAAACCTTTTGTTTGAGAGTGATAGTATTTTTTCCCTTGGACGACATGTTTTAAAGTGGTTAGGTGTTGCTTTTAATAGCCTGTATTTTGCTGATGACCACCACAAAAATATTAAAAAGTGGTTAAGTATCGAAAAACTTGGTGGGTACCCACATTACTCGTTTCTGGATACAAATTTATGCCTTATAAGCATAAATTCTGGTTTGGCCTATTTTC
>CALJNV010000035.1 GCA_937981455.1 uncultured Bacteroidales bacterium
CAGAAATGAAGACTCAAACAGGGGTTTGTCAAGCGTTTATAATAATATGGGGCTCATAGAACAGGATTTGGGGAATTACCCCCGGGCCATTTCCTATTTTAGTTATGCAATGGTGAACGATGAAGCTGCACACGACATGAGTAGCAAATCTCTCACCCTAGGCAATCTTGGTACTGTCTATTTGTATAAAGGCCAGTATTCCAGGGCTAAAAACTATTTCCATCAAGCTCTGCTTATGGGTCAAAAAACTGGAAATTCAGAAGCTATAGGTAACGCCCTAAATAATCTTGGTTTGGTGCATCTCGATGTTCATCGATTCGACAGCGCCTTAATATTTTTCAGAAAAGCTAAAGCCCTTTCAAGGGCCCAGAACGATAATTATGGACTGGCCATTGCATGCATCAATTCGGCTTTAGCTCTGGCCGGTATGAGCCATACAGATAGTGCCGCCTACTATTTTAACGAAGCACTCCCCATTATAGAATCCTTGGGCGACCCCGATCTCGAAATAGAATACTTGATTCATGCCTCAGATTTAGACTTGCAAATGAAAGATTACTCGATGGCCTTGCAAAAGCTCCTATCGGCTCAGAAAATTAACAATCGCTTGGAACAAAAAAAGAAATCCGCCGAGATTTTCCGAAGGATGGGTATTGCACTGGCTCGATATCAAAATCCTTTGCATGCATTGGAATATTTACGCCTTTCACAACGTATTGCAATGACTCATGGTTTGATGCCAGAACTTGCAGCTACCTATGAAGAGTTATCTCTGGCCTTTGGCCAAAATAATGATTATGACAGCGCAAAATTTTATATGGAGAAATTTGCAGAACTCAAAGCCTATATGTTCGGGCCCGCAGCCGATACCCTCACCAATATTAATATGGCATCACAAAAAAACATGCAGAGACCCAGAACTTTCGCTATTTTCCTTAAGATAGGTTTATCGCTCACTTTATTTTGGATTCTTATGCTTGTTATTCCACGATGGGTTCGTAAATCGAAAAAAGCTTAAAATAAAGCCATTTCAATAACGTTTTTATGCAATTTCCTTCGGGATTTATAAATTTGTGCTAATAAATTTTTATTATGAAAAAACTTTTTACTCATAGGATTTTGAACCTTGCCTTATTGTTGGGATTTTTAGTAACCGCATGTCAGCAGGAAGACGTCAATCGGCCGATAACACAATATCAGGTTAAATATCTGGTGATTAGCCACCTAAAAACCAAACCAGATATTTTTGTTCGCTATTTTAACCCTAAGTATTCTAATATTGTCTCAGAGTATTACGATACCATACAAGAATGGTCGTACGAGTTTAAGGGCAAGACTTTCGATCATCTTTATTTAGAAGCATTTACCGTACGGGATAGCGCCCTGCTAGAGGTAAAAATTATTGTCAATAATGAAGTGGTAGCGAGAGATATCGATAGTTGTCCCTGGCCAATAACCTGTGATACCAACAGGGCAATGGTTACTTTCACTTTGCAGTAGTTTTTGTTTGGTAAGAGGGCATCGCAAATGGAAAAACGGGATATCTTTCGTTCTTTCCCAGGCACATTCTGGGTAGCCAATACCATGGAATTGTTTGAGCGCTGGGCATGGTATGGTTTTTACATGTTATTGGCGCTTTACTTGACCGGCTCTACAGATACTGGTGCTCTTGGGTTTACGCAAGCCCAAAAAGGCAATCTGATGGGGCCAGTTACTTTTTTGCTGTATCTTCTGCCTATTATAACAGGCAGTATAGCTGATCGTTACGGCTATAAAAAAGTACTTGTGATGGCTTTTGTTATTCTTTCTTCAGGGTATTTTTTACTGGGAAGGGTGAAAAGTTATTGGGCTTTTTACTTCCTTTTCATGTATTTAGCCGTTGGTGCAGCCCTGTTTAAACCAATAATCACCGCAACTGTATCTCGGACCACCAATGACCATAATTCCTCTATAGGTTTTGGAATTTTTTATATGATTGTCAATATTGGGGCTTTTATCGGACCTGTTGTGGCCTCAAAGTTGAGAATCATAAGCTGGCAATGGGTTTTCAATGTATCAGCAGTTATTATTCTGGTCAATTTTATTTTGTTGCTATTTTTCTATAAAGAACCTGTAAAGAGAAACCTTGAAAAACCTTTAGGTGAATCATTGGCCATGATATTTCGAAATGTGGTAACCGTGCTGTCCGATTTTCGCCTTATTTTATTTCTGCTAATTATTGTAGGGTTTTGGGCGATGTACTTGCAGCTATTTTATACTTTGCCAGTTTATATCGATCAATGGATGGATACCCGTCCCATTTACAATGGATTGCACCGTATATCACCTACCCTGGCGGCTGCCATAGGTACTCCCTCGGGTACTATTGCTCCGGAAATGCTCACCAATCTCGATGCTTTCTATATCATAATATTTCAAATTTTTGTTTCCGGGTTCGTAGCGAAGTTTTCACCCCTGCGGGCTATGGCTCATGGCATTCTCCTTTCTTCCTTAGGAATTGGCCTGATGTTTGCCTTTCAAAATCCTATTTATCTTATTTTTAGTATTCTGCTTTTTGGGCTGGGTGAAATGGCTACTTCTCCAAAAACTCAAGAATATGTTGGGAAAATTGCTCCAGAAGGTAAAACTGCATTATACATGGGTTTTAGCTACCTGCCATTGGCTGGTGGACATATCGTAGCTGGTTTTCTCTCGGGCTCCATTTATACTTCATTGGCCGATAAGCCTGCTTTGCTTCATAAAATTCTGGTAGCAAAGGGTATTCATTTGCCTGCTCCTACCGAGGGTTTTTCGCTCAACGATTATTATAATTTTGCAGCACAGGCATTGCATATTGCACCTGAGCAGCTTACCCAATTTCTATGGATTGAGGGGCATCCCTGGAAAATTTGGATTCTTTTTACTGCTATAGGATTTTTTACCTTTCTTGCTTTAATTTTGTACAACCGATGGGTAGTGAAAACCCCTGACCGCCCAAGGCCTATATGACTCGTGAACGATGGCTCAGATTGTTGCTTCCTGCCTTTTTTCCACCACTGATTATGGCGGGTATTCTCATTTATTCATCGTTAACCGAAAGCAGTCTTGTTGGGTGGGGCATTCTACCCTTGCATCCTGAAAGTCTATTGGGTATTTTGCTTGCCCCTTTGGCTCATGAAGGTTTCGAACATTTGTTTTCTAATATCATTCCTTTTTTTTTTATGACTTTATTGTTGTTTTATTTTTATGACGAAGTGGCTTGGAGGGTTTTCATTTGGTCATGGTTTTTTCCAGGCGTTATGGTGTGGTTAGGCGCCCGTGAGAATTGGCATATTGGAGCTAGCGGAGTTGTTTATTCGCTGGCTGCTTTTCATGTGGTAAGCGGCATCCTGAGACGTAACCCTCGTTTACTGGCTATTTCCTTGCTTATGGTTTTTTTATATGGTGGAATGATTTGGGGTATTTTTCCCAATTTTTTCCCGGGTAAAAACGTCAGCTGGGAATCGCATCTTTCAGGACTTATTACAGGTACCATTTTGGCTGTTTATTATCGTAGCAAAGGTCTGCAGGCACCAGTTTACAGCTGGGATTTGGAAAATGAAGAGGAAGAAAATACGGAGCCCAATAAAGAGTATCTGGCCGAACAGGCAAAAGAAACGATGGTTAGATACATTTTTAAGGAAAAAAATGAAGGAAATAACCCGGAAAATCCTATTTAACCTTAAAATCCACACATTAACCCAAATTGATAACCAATGAGAAAGAACCTTTTATTTATATTTATTGCTTTGGCTTTCATCACAGGTTGCCGCAAACCAGGCCAATATGTATTGAAGGGAGAAATAGCTGCTGCAAGCGATGGTTATGTATATCTACAGTCGTTTACTGGAGATGGCCTTAAGACTATTGATTCTGCAAAGCTCTCCAATGGCTTCTTTGTCTTCAAAGGCTACATTGAGTATCCTGAATTTGTCTATCTTACCATGGGGCCGGGTAAAGGAAGAATCGGACTTTTTCTGGAACCCGGAAATCTAATAGTGCAAGCTCATATCGATAGTTTGCAGAAAGCTAGGGTTATTGGCTCAACACTCAACGATGAGTATTCGATTTTTCGGAGCCAACTCAACACCTATCAGCAACGCCAGGAAGAGCTTTACCTACAATACCAAGCTGCCAAAGAAGTGAACGACACAGGGGTAATTCGTAACATAGAGAAAACCTGGGACATGATCGACCAAGAACAATATCGTTTTGTAAAACAATATGTTCTTTCTCACCGCACTTCTGTTTTAGGACCCTTTTTAGTCCATCAATACTTAATTTATTCCATTAGCCTTTCCGAACTCGATAGCCTTGTCTCTCTTTTCCCTTCTTCTGTTGACAGTTCTGTTTACGTGAAGCGGCTTCGTCAACGCATCGAGATTCTCAAAAGGGTTGATATTGGCCAGCAGGCGCCTGATATTTATCTTCCCGATACCCTTGGTATTCCACGAAGTCTTTCAGCTCTCAGGGGTAAATATGTGCTTATCGATTTCTGGGCCTCATGGTGCGGTCCGTGCAGGGCAGAATCGCCCAATCTCGTTAAAGCCTACAACACTTTTAAAGATAGGGGCTTTGAGATATTTGGTGTGTCGCTCGACAATGACCGTTCGAAATGGGTGGAGGCCATTAAAAAAGACGGTCTAGTCTGGATTCACGTGAGCGATCTCAAAGGTTGGCAATGCGCACCGGCCAAAGAATATGGCGTCAACAGCATCCCGCATTCCGTATTGGTAGATCCTCAGGGTAAAATTATTCGTAAAAATCTTCGGGGAAAAGAATTGGGGCAAACCCTCTCGGAGATATTGAACAAATAAGAAACACTTTTTACAGCGGTTAGGGCGGGTGATGTCTTGTAAGGCACACCCGCTGAATTTTTACAGAAAATTTTCGAAAGTATTCTGAACCGATTGTTATGGTTGACTTGGACCTTAAAAGTTAGGAGGTTTCGCATAATAGGGTAATTTGGTAACAAAACGTTAATATTGTACCTTTGCAATTTAAAATAAGTCTAAATAGTGCGGAATTTAAGTGAGCTCAATCAGGGAGAAACAGCCATTATTTCAAAGGTTAAAGGCCGGGGAGCTTTTCGCCGCCGCATTATGGAAATGGGTTTTGTATCGGGCCGACAGGTTACTGTAGTCCGACGGGCTCCTCTCCAAGATCCTATAGAATTCGATATAGGTTACAATGTTTCCCTCCGCGAGTCTGAGGCAAGTCTTATAGAAGTATGTGAACTTGAGACACATAGCCACCCTGAAATTTCTCAACCCCTTCATATAACGGATGCTTCTGTAGAATTAAGTCATTATAACTCCCTGCAGCGTTCAAGGCATATCAATGTTGCCCTGGTTGGCAATCCTAATGCTGGGAAAACAACTATTTTTAACCAACTCTCTGGTTTGCGCGAAAAAGTAGGGAACTATGCAGGGGTTACTGTTGATGCACATGAGGCCAAAGTTCCTTACGAAAATTATGAACTTCATATTACCGATTTGCCAGGTACCTATTCCATCAGTGCCTACTCTCCTGAAGAGCTGGTTGTAAGAAATCATATCCTCAATCGTCTGCCCGATGTAGTAGTAAATGTTGTAGATGCCTCGAATTTGGAACGAAACCTGTATCTAACCACCCAGCTCATTGATATGGATATAAAAGTGGTTTTGGCTCTCAATATGTATGACGAGCTGGAAAAAAAAGGAGAAACACTGGACATAGAAATGCTATCTAAATTATTGGGCGTTGCTATAGTTCCTACGGTAGGCTCTAGGGGACAGGGCATAGACCAACTGAAAAAAACCATTGTGAATGTTTATGAAGACAAAGAGCCCATCGTTCGACATATCCATATCAATTATGGACATGAGCTCGAGAAGTCGATTCGTGCCCTTCAAGAAGTGATTCGAAAGCCTGAAAACTCTTTTCTTGCCGATCGTGTTTCCACACGTTTTCTTGCTATAAAACTGCTCGAACGAGACAATGAAGAGATATCCCGTATCAGGCTATGTAAAAATTACGATGAGATTTTGCGTACACTCAACGAGCAAATCACTCGTATTGAAAATTTGGTTTCTGACTCTGTTGAGGCTATAATAACGGATGCTAGGTATGGATTTATTTCCGGCGCCTTGCGCGAAGCCATGTTCACAAAATCACCCGGCCAACGCGAGATTACTCAGGTGATTGACGCTGTGTTAACACATCGGTACTTGGGGTTACCCATTTTTGGCTTTTTGATGTGGTTAATGTTTGAAGCCACCTTTTCATTGGGCAAATATCCAGTCGTGTGGATAGAAAAAGGTGTAGATCAATTGGCTGAATGGGTAATGGCAGTTATGGCGGAGGGTATGTTTCGCGATTTATTGGTCGATGGAATTATCAATGGAATCGGGGGTGTCATTGTTTTTTTGCCCAACATAGTATTGCTTTATTTATTCATCGCCCTGATGGAAGATACAGGCTACATGGCGCGAGCAGTCTTCATTACTGATAAGCTCATGCATAAGATAGGCTTGCACGGAAAATCTTTCATACCCATGATGATGGGTTTTGGGTGTACTGTCCCAGCCATCATGGCTACACGAACCCTTGAAAACCGCAGTGATCGGATTGTTACCATGCTCATTACCCCCTTCATGTCGTGCAGTGCCAGGCTACCAGTATATGTTTTGCTCATTAGTGCATTTTTTCCCAACCACCCGGGTACAGTTTTGTTTGGCGTTTATTTGTTTGGCATTCTGATCGCCATACTAATGGCTTTATTGCTAAAGAAAACCCTTTTTCGTCAGCAATTGCTTCCTTTTGTTATGGAACTACCTCCTTATCGTATCCCCACCTGGCGGGTAGTGGTTATGCATATGTGGGATCGGGCAGTTCAGTATCTGAAGAAAATTGCAGGCGTTATTTTAGTAGCAAGCATCATTATATGGGCGTTGGGCTATTTTCCTATTGATAATCGATCGCGGCATGCGTATGAAATACATCGCTCGAGCATAGAACAACGTTATCAACGTTTATTGTCTGTTCATCCTGGGGAAGCCCCTTTGCTTCAAAAAGAACGCGACAGTCTGATATTACGCCTTGAAGAGCATAATCTTACCTTAAAACAAGAGAACTCATACATCGGCCGCATTGGAAAGCTTATCCATCCCGTGATGCAGCCGTTGGGCTTTGATTGGAAGATGTCGGTAAGCTTATTGGCGGGCATTCCGGGGAAAGAAGTGGTGGTTAGCACGATGGCTGTGCTGTATGGTGTGGGCGACGAAAATAGCCACACCCTCACGCATAGATTGCAGGAGGAAGTTTATAAAGATGGCCCACGCAAAGGGCAAAAAGTGTTTTCTCCTCTGGTAGCCCTCAGTTTCATGATTTTTATTTTGCTTTATTTCCCTTGCATGTCAACGGTGGCTGTTATAGCTTTTGAATCGAGAAGTTGGAAATGGGGAGCCTTTGTGGTGGTTTACACTACAGTATTAGCCTACCTTATGGCTTTCCTGGTCTATCAGGTGGGAAGCATGTTGTGAATCGCTGGGGCTCTTCCGCTTGCCATACAAATGTTGGCTATGGTCCGATAGCACCGCTGAAGAGCGTTGAAAAATCCCATCCTATGGGATAAATTATTTTTTTCGTATGGCTATAAAGTTTATAACATGATTTGCTTTTGAAACACTCAATCCGTTGGTTGCATTCCTCTTCAATTCTGTAACTTTGCCATTCAATTTAATGCCCATGGATACTGTTGATAACAAGAAATTTAAACGTACTACCATTACTTCTGCTTTGCCCTATGCCAATGGCCCCATTCACATTGGTCATCTGGCCGGGGTTTATATTCCTGCTGACATTTATGCGCGTTACCTGCGTTCTAAGGGTGAAGAAGTAATTTTTATTGGAGGCAGCGACGAACATGGTGTTCCTATCACCATCAAGGCGCGCAACGAGGGTATCACCCCTCAGCAGGTGGTAGATAAATATCACGAAATCATCAAAAAGTCTTTTGAAAAATTGGGGATCTCATTCGACATATATTCACGAACATCTCTTCCTATTCATCACGAAACCGCCTCGGCCTTCTTCAGAAAATTGTATGATGAAGATAAATTAATGGTAAAAATTACCCAACAGTATTATGATGCTGAGGTCGGGCAATTCTTGGCCGACAGGTATATTGTAGGAACTTGCCCG
>CALJNV010000036.1 GCA_937981455.1 uncultured Bacteroidales bacterium
TAACCGGCCGGCACCCTACCATCCTTCCAACAAACCCTTCCGCTCGCGTCATTATTTAAAGATTTCTCTTAAGGGCGTCGAAAAAGGCGACTTTACTTTCGTGTATGGTTTTCCTGGTACCACCCAGGAGTACCTGCCTGCCGTTGCTGTTGAGGCCATTACCGAAAAAATTAATCCTGTGAGAATTAAGCTTAGAACCTTGCGCTTGCAAATTATGAATCGATATATGGAGGCTGATCGGGTTACCCGCATGCAATATGCTGCCAAAAGTGCTGCTATAGCCAATGGTTGGAAGAAATGGCAAGGCGAGAGCAACGGCATCCGCCAGCTGAAAGGATTGGAGCGTAAAAAGCAGTACGAAAGGCGGTTCAAAGAATGGGCTCAAGGTACGCCTTACCATGATTTACTTGATGTGTATGAAAGTGTTTATGCCGACTACGAAGCCCTAATGGTAGCTCAAACCTGGCTCCTCGAAGCAGGTTTCGGGGTCGAAGTCCTCTCTTTGGCCCGTTCTTTTAACGAATTGGTTGATGCTTCATTAGCACGACCCGTAGATCAAGCTGGGGTTCAAAGGGAATTGAACACCCTGCGAAATCGAGTCAATGAATTTTTTAAAGATTATAATCCCTCCCTCGATCGCGACATCTTTCAATCCCTAACAAGACAATATGCCAATGCGGCCCTTGATGTTATGGTGCCTCAGGTGATTACCGATTTTGATGCCCAATTAGGGGCCCAAGCTGGTGAAATTTTCGACAAATCTTTGTTCTCCAATAAAGACCGTTTAGAACATTTTCTATTTAACTACAAGCCGTCTCAAGTGAAAGCTATTCTTAAGGATCCTTTATGGCAACTTGCCAAAGGATTGCAGCAGTATCGCGAAGCTTATCTCAAGCCCGCCCTAACCTCCATGGCTGGTACTATCGACAGTCTACAAAGGGTTTACATGCAGGCACAAATGTTAATGGAACCCGAACGCCAATTTTATCCCGATGCAAATTCCACGCTGCGAATCACTTACGGTAATGTTGAGGGGTATCAGCCTCGCGATGCCGTCTATTATCTACATTATACCACCCTTGAGGGCGTCATGGAAAAAGAGAATCCTGAAATTGCTGATTATTACGTGCCACCCCGTCTTAAGGAACTCTGGCTTTCTAGAGACTATGGTCGCTATGCCGACCCCCATGGACAGCTGCGCACGGCCTTTATTGCAACAAATCATACTTCGGGCGGCAACTCGGGCAGCCCCGTATTGAATGCAGAGGGCCATTTGGTGGGCATCAATTTTGACCGGGTTTGGGAAGGCACCATGAGCGATTTGATGTATGATCCTCAAATGTGCCGCAACATAAGCCTGGATATTCGTTATTGTCTCTTTATTATCGACAAATTTGCCGGAGCAAAACATCTTATCGACGAAATGACAATCATTGAATAATAGCCATGAAAAAATATCATTTGTTCTTGCTTTGGGGATTTCTGACATTCATGGCCTGCTCACCCTCCCGTCAGGCTCAACATCCAACGGAAGTCCGTTATGTACCCCCTACTTCTACAACCGATGAATTAACTGTAACCGAGAGACAAACGATAGATGAGCTAATCCAACGAAAATTGGAGCTGCAAGCTGAAATTGACCGTTTAACCCTCGCTACAGATACTGGTAATGAAGCGGATGCAGGACAACTGGAGGGGTTAAACAAACAAATGACCCTTCTCGATACTGAAATTGGGTCTTATCTGAGCACTCCATCCCGTCGTTCCTACTACCAGCAGCAATGGAAATTACGAAATCAATAATTTTTGATTTTTATTGTATTCATCTAAAATGTTGTTTTGATTTTGTCTGCCCTCTCAATGGAGAGGGTTACCTGGTTGTCCTTAAAGCTCTCGTTTCTTTTCCTTTCCAGGAAAAGAAGGTTCCATCTAGAGGCTTTTGATTTCAGGATTTCTTTTATTTAAAGTTTATGAGCACTTTGACCGGTTTATGGTCGGATAAACGGTTATTCCCCAAATCGTTTTCTATAATCTGATAATCCATTAATTGAATTTTATCAGAAATCCAGATGTAGTCGATGTGCTCACAGGAAGTACCATCAAAACCGCTGAAAGTGCACGCTGTATTTGTTCGCTTTTTCTCCATCTTGTCATAAGTATCCCGCAAACTGCTGTTCTCCTCAATGAATTTGATTACTTCGCTTTCAGGGCCGGCATTGAAATCGCCCATCATGATTACGGGCCCTTTGAATGAGAGTTCTTGAGCCAGACGCGAAAGGATAACGGCACTGTTGCGGCGGGCTAATTCGCCCATATGGTCTAAATGGGTATTAATAATGTAAAGTCTTGTACCTGTTTCTTTATTTTTCAGATTAACCCATGTAACTATCCTTGGGCAGGCAGCATCCCAGCCTTTCACTCCCGGAGCATCCGGAGTAGGACTTAGCCAAAAAGTCTTACCCTCAATCCATTCAAAGCATGTCGAATCGTAAAAAATGGCACTCAATTCACCCTTTGTTTTTCCATCGTCGCGGCCATGACCAAACCAGGTAAAACCTGGCAAACCTTGCTTAATGTCTTGTAATTGGTTGACAAGGGCCTCCTGGACACCTACTATTGACACTTTTTCTTTTTGTAGCATATCAATGACAGCGCTCCTACGCTGAGGCCAGGCATTGATTCCGTCTTCGGGATTGTCGAAGCGGATGTTAAAAGTCATTACTGCCATCTGCTGAGATCTTTGAGCCAAAACTTGCCCTGTTCCTGGACCTGCCAGAAACATTATGAAAAAAGTTTCTAAAATCTGGAAAGCTATGCTTTTCATTTAGGAAAAATTAGGTCATATCCACGTATACCTTTCGCAAGGGGATTTTGTGTCCTTCTTTTTCGCAGTTCGGGCAATATTCTTTATAATCTGTGAAATAGAAATTGCATCTGCGACATTTATATCGGGCTTCCTTGTATACTTTGATAGGCTTTACACTTTGGTAACGGATAAAACCTGCTACAGGTGTGAAAATCAAACTGATAATAAGTGTTGGAAGCCACGAGATTTGTTTTTTGTAGGACAGGTAGGTGATTAAAAGAGTAAATAATAAGTAAAAAGATATAAAGAGAATTAAGTCCATACTGGAAAGATTACTAGTCTTTGTTTTAGAGTTAATACAAAGTTAATACAAATTTCGGAAGTCAATAACAATTTTTAGACCATTATTTAAGGGTGGAAGAGAATTAGTTAAAGTGATTTTGTAAGTTATTGTTT
>CALJNV010000037.1 GCA_937981455.1 uncultured Bacteroidales bacterium
ATGAGTATACTTATAGGACCAGCCACCGGCATGCTAAATACAAAACCGGCTACCAAACCAACAATGGATATGGTAATTAGGCTCTCGGGCATACAATAAATTTACAAAACGGTCATGTTTAGCATTTTTTCTGCATTCTTAAGATCGTCAGAAGTGTCTATTTCTATACAACGTGCTGGGGATATATCTACGGCGTATATGTCGGTGCCTTCTTTAATCATAACCTCGAACGAAGCTTCATAAAATTCCTGGACTCTTTTTTCTCCAACTATTCTTTTTTCGAGTACTTTGTAAAGGTGGTCAGTTGCAACCTGTCCAAATAATTCAATGCCTATCGATTCGCCTGCAGCCAATATGGGATTTACTTCTTTCGAAATTTCGAGAATACGGTTTTGTGTATCCATTCTTACCTTGATCTCTTCGGGGCCAAGCAAGTTTTTATAGGTAGTGGACAAGGCAAGAACATTTTCGTGGTTCGATTCCAGCAATTTGCGGATAATGATTGGTTCAAAAACAATATCACTATCTAGCAATAACATACTGTGCCCTTTGAGTTTTTGCATGGCCAACCAGAGAGAATAGCTATTATTAGTAATGGCAAAATCTTGATTATGAATAAATTCTACATGCAAGTGTGGATAATTCTTTTGGATAAATTCTCGGATCTGGCCGGCTTCAAAGCCTGTAACAAGGATCAGATCGAGCAAACCATTTTCTTGTAGATTATCGAGTGTCATTCCCAATAATGTCTTACCTTTAACCTTAAGTAAGCATTTTGGGGTATTATTGGTAAGCGGGCGAAGCCTGCTGGCAACACCGGCTGCAAGTATTACTGCTTTAAGCATATTTAATCGGATTGTATGTCTGAATTGAAAAGTTTCAGTTTTCTTTTTTGAAAAAGGTAAAGTAAAAGCCAGTAAAGATTGAAAGGTAGAAGTATTATCCAGGCAGCAAGGTCAGGCCGCATAAAAAAGGCTGCTACTACAACCAAAGTAATATGCGTGGTAGGACCCAGAAATGTCCAGGCTTTTATTATTTTTTTAAAAGCATGTTGGTATTTATCCTTTTTTTCGTGCAATGTGGGGCCACGATGGAGGTTATCCATAGTTTTGGAAAACTGCATGTAGTTGAGATAAGAGCGAATAATGAAGCGATCGAACCAGGGGCTATTGGGCGTATTTTCGAGCCGAGTCAGTTCCTGGCGATATTCTGTCAATTCCTCAACAAAGGCATCCTTATTCCCATAAGCATAATGCATATACCTCAATCGCTCATTGTCCACAATGATGGAATGGACAATATTGCTTAAGGCAGCTGCTGATAGTAGAAACCACCATTGCAAAGGGTTTTCAGCATGATGCATAAAACCTATTCCTATTCCCAGAAAAACTGCTAATCCTGCAATATAATCGGCAACTCCGTCGATTATACGACCGGCAGGGGTGCCATTGCGCTTGAGGCGGGCGAGTTGGCCATCGCTACAATCAAACACATTAAAAAGAAAGTAAAGGATGCTACCCACTTGAAAGGCCACTGAACTTCCAAACGCAAATATAATACCTGATGCGATGCCGCATGCAAGGGCTACGAGGGTTAAGTGATTGGGTGTGATGGAAGTTTTGTGGATTATTTTAACTATCACAAAGCCCAAGGGCCGATAAATCAATAGGTCGAGGAGTTCCTCTATTTCTAAATTTTTTAGCGATGCTTTGTATTCATTAACCCAATTCACCATTTCTGATCTCTTCAATAAATTTTTTTATAAGGTCCATTAGCATACGATTTTCTTCTTGGGTGCCAATGGTAATTCTTATATGCGAATTCAAGCCGTCTTCGTTTAAAAATTTGATAACGAACCCGTTTGATTTTAAATAGGTATCGAGACTTTGTTTTAGGTTATGGGGAATACGGCATAGAATGAAGTTGGCCTCACTTCTGTAGGCTTTAAAGCCTGGCAATTGATTTAGCTCATCGAAAAACATTTCTAAGTCAGCCCGCATTTTTTGACGCATATCTTCGTAATAGTCGTGTGCGTCGAGGGCCGCAATGGCCAGGCGCTCACTCAGGCGATTGTAGCCCAGGTAGCGAGCTGAAAAGGTATTTAGCTCACTGAGTTGCTTACCCAATAAAGCATAACCAATTCTTATTCCAGCTAATGCATAGAATTTAGAGAAGGTGCGAGTTACAATAACATTTGGAAATTCATCTACCAAACTTTTGAGATAGCTGGTGTCTGGATTGGTAAAGAGTGTATAGGCTTCGTCTAATACAACCACTGCCTCAGGCATGGCCCTTAATACCTTTATTAAATGGTCCCACGGTATTGAATGACCCGTGGGGTTGTTAGGAGTGCTAATAAGAACCATGGCAGGGTTGTGCATTTTATAAGCATCGACCATAGCATCAATGTCATAGCTGAATTGATGCTCATTTTCCTGTATGGGATAAATCTCTCTAACGCCCCCCACCTCATCAGCTATTACTTTGTAATACCACCAGGAGTATTGGGGTACCAGAATGGTTTCGCCCGATTGCAAAAAGCAATGCACTGCCTGTTTTAAAAGATCTTCAGCTCCATAACCTAGTAAGATTTGTTGTTCGTCAATCCCCAGCATGTGTGAAAGACGCTCTGAGAGTTTACTCTTAACCCCCCGGGTATAATCCCTTGAATAGGTCGTTAGTTTATTAAAGTTGCGTTTATGCAGTGCCTTAAAAACTTCCGGAGCTGGACCGTAGTGATTCTCATTACGGTCGAGGTAGATCATTTTTTTCTTCATTATCAATTGTTTAGTAGATAATTATGATTCTTGGCTTTAAAGTGATTTAACAAAGGCTCTTCGACGCTTGTGCTGCCTTTTTTCAAACAGTTCCCATTGGCGTTGAATCATCTGGTTGTTTTCTAATTCTACATTACTTTCTGCTTTCACAATACCAAATGCTGAATATTTAGGAATTAAATCCAAAAACAAAAGTGCATTCACGCCTTTGCCCTGTAAATCAGGACGAACAGCAGTGAGATAAAAATCTACGGTATCATTTACAAACATGGCTTTTAACAAGTGTAAGAAGCCCCATGGGAAAAGCTTTCCTTTGGCTTTTTGTAAGGCTTTACTCATCGAGGGCATAGTGATACCAAAAGCGGCTACTTTATCATGTTTGTCGAGGATTAAAGAGATAAAATCCACTTTGACAAATGAAAAGTACATTTTTATGTAATAATCTATCTGTTTGGGTGTCAAGGGGACAAAGCCATACAAATTTTTGTATGCTTCATTAAGAACTTCAAAGATCTGAGGGGCATATTTAAGAAGCTCTTTTTTCTTTTTGAATTTGGCAATTTTTAGTTGATATCTTTCGAGTGCCAGCTGACCAATTCTTTGAAATTTTTCAGGGATATACCCGGTGTTTTTGAATTCGTACTCTACCCAATCGGCATCTTTTATATAACCAGCTTTCGCCATATGAATGGGATAATAAGGATGATTGTAATAGGTAGCGATGGTTCCTAATTCGTCGAAGCCCTCAATGAGCATTCCTTCTTTATCCATATCGGTAAAACCTAAAGGACCGTGGATGGAGTGCATGCCCTTACTACGAGCCCATTCTTCAACTGTATTTAATAAAGCTGCTGAAACTTCTTCATCATCCGTAAAATCAAGCCATCCAAAGCGGGCATTTTTATTGTTCCAAACCTCGTTGGCTTTATGATTGATAATGCCAGCCACACGTCCGACGGGTTCTCCATTTTTATATGCCATCCATAATTTAGCCTCGCAAAATTCATAAGCTGGATTCTGAGATGGATCGAGTGAACTCACTTCATCGAAAATAAGGGGAGGCACCCAATACGGATTATTTTTATAAAGCTTAAATGGGAAAGTGACAAACTTACGAATTCCTTTTTTCCCACTAATTTCTTTGATTTCAACCGGCATAGGCAGAGGATTTGGTTGATTAATTGATATTTTAAATATCGTCGTTGGTTCGGGTACTTGAAATGAAAAATTTCAGATAGCACCGTCTGCGTTTGTGCTGTCTGTGTTCGAAATGATCCCACAGGGAACGAACCGCATAATTGCTTTCATATTCCAAGTTGGTTTCTGCTTTAGTATACCCTTTGGCTATCAGCGATCTACCAATTTCGTAAAACAACGCTGCACTGACTCCTTTGCTATTATATTCGGGCCTGACCCCAATAAAATACATATCCGCCGTGCGGGTTTTATGTTGTTCACCTTTTAATAGTAACCACTTTAATTTTAATGCGTTACCTTTAGCTTTTTTAAATACCTCGGTGTAGGAGGGCATGGTGACGGCGAAAGCAACAACCTTGTCGTCTTTATCAGTAATGATGGATACCAGGTCAGGATCAATCAGGGGTGCAAATCGGGTAAGATAAAAGTTGCTGATTTCTTTGTTGATAGGAACAAAACCGTAAATCAGACCGTAAATATTATTTATGATGTCGAAAACCTGATCAATGTAAGGAAGTGCGTCTGAAATCTTACTTATTTTTTTGACTTTCAGTTGATATCGATTGATTACAAATTCTGCTGCGCGTTGGACCTTTTCAGGAAGTGCAGAAGGAATTTTTACCTCGTATTCAACCCAATCTGCATGCTTGGTAAAGCCCAGTTCTTCGAGGTATTTTCCATAGTAGGGATAGTTATACCGCTCAATGATGGTAGGCATTTCGTCAAACCCTTCGACCAGGAGGCCTTCGGGGTCGAAATCGGTAAAACCCAACGGGCCGTTGAGGGCTTCTACTCCGTTTTCGATAGCCCAATTTTCAACTGTTTCAATAAGGGCTGAGGCTACGTCGAAATCTTCAATGAAATCCATCCATCCGAATCGGCCGTAGTTTTTTCCCCATTTGTAATAGAAATCCTGATGGATAATTCCAGCGATTCGGCCAGCAGGTTGTCCCTCTTTGTATGCCATCCACAAAGCTGTCTTACAATTTTGAGCAGCGGGATTTTTGCTCTTTGAAAGGGTTTTGATGTCTTGGCTTTCAATGACAGGTATGTAATTTGGATGGTTTTTATATAACTGATTCGGAAACTTAACAAATTGTTTAAGCTCCTTAAGATTTTTTACTTCTCTGATTTCTATGCTCATAGGGCCTGCACTTTCATTAAGAAATAATTTCAAGTTTTTTACCAATTTTATGGCAAACATCGAGTGCACGGTCAATTTGCTCAAGCGTATGCGTAGCCATAAGGGAGAAACGAATAAGCGTTGAGTCTGGGGGTACAGCGGGGGTAACTACAGGATTTACAAAGATACCATCCTGTAAGCACATTTTAGTAAACATAAAGGTTTTCGCATCATCGCGAATATATAGAGGGATGATGGGCGACTCGGTTTTGCCTGTATCAAACCCTAAATCTTTGAAGCCTTTGAGCGCGTAATGGGTGTTGTTCCACAATTTCTCGATTCTTTCAGGTTCATTTTGAATAATCTCGAGGGCGGCCAGAACACTTCCGGCTGAGGCGGGGGAGATACTGGCACTAAAAATCAGTGATCGGCTGTTGTGCTTCAACCAGTTGATAGTATGAAAGTCGGAAGCTATAAATCCTCCAATGGAAGCCAAGCTTTTAGAGAAAGTTCCCATAATGAGATCTACTTCATCGTCGAGACCGAAATGACTGGCCGTACCGGCTCCATTTTTACCAATCACTCCCAACGAGTGGGCATCGTCGACCATAATGGTGGCGTCGTATTTACGTGCAAGATTAACTATTTCAGGCAGTTTTACAATGTCTCCTTCCATACTGAAAATGCCATCTACCACTATCAGTTTGATTTTATCCGGCTTACATTGCTTTAACACTTTTTCCAGCGAAGCCATGTCATTGTGTTTGTATTTAAAAGCTTGGGAGAACGAGAGTCTCCTGCCTTCGATGATAGAGGCATGATCGAGCTCGTCAACAATGATATAATCTTCACGTCCCGTAAGGGCTGAAATTACACCTGCATTCACTAAAAAACCAGCACTATAAACAATAGCAGCTTCTTTTTTTACAAAAGTAGCCAGTTTTTCTTCGAGTTCAATATGGATGTCTAATGTGCCATTGAGGAAACGCGAACCCGCGCATCCAGAACCATATTTGTCGATGGCTTTTTTAGCTGCTTCTTTGATTTTGGGATGGTTGGTAAGTCCTAAATAGCTATTCGACCCGAACATCAGCACATCTTTCCCGTTGATTTTTACAACGGTATCCTGCTCCGATTCAATTACACGGAAGTAGGGATATATGCCCATGGCCTGGGCCTTTTGCGGAATGTCGTACTTTGACAATTTCTCCTGTAATAGTCTCATGCTGATTGATTGGTAAATGAATAAAATGGGATAGTGGTTTCAAAAAACTGGCAAATATATAGCTTTTTTTTAATGCAATTCTGAAAACTTATCCAGCCCCCAGAAGGAACACCGCCGGAATTTTATGGATATCCGGATGAATTGTTTGCCATTGCCATACAGGTAAGGTTTTCACAAACTGTTTGTGCCCCGTAAGGCCGGCGGCTATGCATAAATGAGTATGCGGGTTGCAAATAGTAGTAATCTCATTGAGTAATTGAATGTTTCGATACGGTGCTTCAATGAATATCTGAGTTTCTCCCGTATGAGTGGCCTTCTCAAGTTCTTTGATTTTGCGGCTTCTATCAGGGTTTTTTACGGGAAGATAGCCATGGAAACGAAAAAGCTGCCCATTGAATCCGGAGGCAGCCAACGCCAGCATGATAGAAGTAGGGCCAGGTATGGGGATCACTTGTATGGCCAATTGGTGGCATTGCTTCACAAGCCACGCCCCTGGATCTGCCACAGCTGGCATTCCTGCCTCGCTCAAAAGGCCTGTATCTACCCCTTCCAACAAAGGCCGCGTCATTTCTGATATCGTGTCCTGGGTGGAATGTTCATTTAAGATAAAAAATCGACAGTCGTCGATGGGAAAGTGAGGTATTGTTTTACGCAGTAAACGTCTAGCAGTGCGTATTTCCTCCACAACAAAGCAACGCAGTTTAGAGATGATCTGGGTGGTGTGGTTGTCCCAGGCATACTTTGAATCCGGGTCGAGGGGGGTGGGAATAAGGTATAGATGACCTTTTCTCATAAGTGATTCAGGGTTTTGTGCTGAAAGGCATGTGCTCAAGGTCAATATTGCCTCCCGAAAGAATTATTGCTACGCGTTTCCCTTTAAATTTTTTGGGGTTTTCAAGAACTGTAGCCATGGGCACGGCAGCCGAGGGCTCTACGACTATTTTCATGCGTTCCCAGATCAGCCGCATGGCAAGAATTATATTCTCTTCACTCACTGTAAGTATTTCACTTACATATTCTTTAATAATGGGAAAAGTACGCGTTCCCAATGAGGTTAGCAAGCCATCCGCTATGGTTTTTGGCTGGACTGAGGGTAAAATTTTACCCGCTCTCATTGAACGAAAAGCATCATCCGCTCCCTTGGGCTCGCATCCAATAACCTTTATGTTTTTTCCGTAGTAATACGCCGATAGGGCCGTACCACTAAGCAAACCTCCACCTCCAACGGGGGCTAAAATGTAGTCGGGTGAGCCCATCTCTCGTATGATCTCAAGAGCGGCTGTGGCTTGTCCTGCTATTACTGAATAATTGTTGTAGGGATGAACTTCAATAGCCCCAGTCTCTTCTAATACCTCTTTGAGTGTGCTTTCTCTCGACATCAAATTGGGCTCGCAAAAAGTTATTTCTCCCCGATAGTTTTTGACGCCAGCCACTTTCACTGCAGGTGCATTTTTGGGCATTACGATGTAGGCTTTGGTATTTTTCAGTAGGGCTGCCCTTGCGAGCGCTTGAGCATGATTTCCCGACGAATGCGTGGCAACGCCATACTGTATCTCCCGTTCATCCAATGAAAATATACTGTTGCATGCACCCCTCGATTTGAAAGCCCCGGCTTTTTGAAAATTTTCGCATTTAAAAAATAAAGAACAACCTGCGATTTCGTTGAGGTTGTGTGAAGTTAAAATGGGTGTTTTATGAATATGTGGTTGTATTCTTGTGTGTGCCTCGAGTATATCAATGCTCTCCGGAATTCTATCAAGAAACATGGGTTTGTAAGGTTTAGTAAGTGCGAATTTAGAAAATCACCGAAAACACCGAACTCATTGACTTTGACCCAACGAAATTAGGTTTAGTAAGTGCGAATTTAGAAAATCACCGAAAACACCCTTTCGTCTTATTACTTCTTATGCACAAGGTATTGGGCAATGGCATCGCAAGCGGAGTCAAGTATTTTAAAGGTGTTTTCAAATCCCTCGCGCCCACCATAATAGGGATCAGGTACTTCTACATGCTGGCCAGGCCAAGCATATTCGGTTACTAATTTGATTTTCGATTTCTGTTCAGGCGTGGCTAATCGCATCACTTCGCGAAAGTTGGATGTGTCCATAACAAATATGAAGTCAAAATCCTCAAGATCTTTCAACGTGATTTGCCTGGCCCTTTGCTGACTGATATCTATTCCATGAGCTATCATTACTGTTTGGGCCCTGTGGTCTGGAGCCTCGCCCGCATGATAGTTGATAGTACCTGCTGAATCAATGGTGGCATTCAATCCATATTGCTTTACTTTTTCTTCCATGATACCCTGTGCCATGGGCGAACGACAAATGTTTCCCATGCATACCATCAAAATTTTTGTCATTTGAGTCGAGGGTTTAGGGATAGACACCCGAAATGCATCAGATGCGTATTCTTTTTTCGATTTCTTTGAAGTGCTGCCTGAATTCTTTGTCGGTTTCTACGAGATTTTGTACTGTTCTGCAGGCATGCAATACCGTAGCGTGGTCTTTATTCCCACATGCCATGCCTATGGCGGCCAATGACGAGTGGGTGTGTTCTTTGCTGAAATACATGGCTAACTGTCTGGCCTGTACAATTTCACGCTTGCGACTCCGACTGTTGAGTTGTTCTAAGGAGAGGTGGAAATAATCGCAAATAATTTTTTGAATGTAATCAATGGAAACCTCTTTGGTGGTGCTGATAACAAACTTGTCGATGATTTTTCGGGCCAGCTCAAGGGTAATGGCCTTTTTGTTGAGGGCTGATTGTGCAATAACAGATGTGAGCGCTCCTTCAAGTTCTCTGATATTCGTTGTAATGCTATAGGCAATGTATTCAATAACTTCGCGTGGAACTTCCAGGCCATCGTTGTATACTTTTTTTTCTAAAATGGCTATGCGGGTTTCTAAATCCGGTGGCTGAAGATCGGCGGCCAGACCCCATTTGAATCGTGAGAGCAAGCGTGTTTCAATACCGGCCAATTCTACCGGAGGTTTGTCGCTAGTAATAACTATCTGTTTACTTTTTAAATGTAAATAGTTGAAAATATGAAAGAAAACATCTTGTGTCCCCTGTCGCCCTGCCAAAAATTGGATATCGTCGATTAGCAACACATCGATCATTTGATAAAAATTGGTGAAATCGTTGGTGTTGTGATTTTTAACGGCTTCAGTGAACTGATGCATGAATTGCTCAGCTGTTACGTAAAGAATGGTTTTGTCGGGATAGTTAACTTTGGTTTGGAGCCCAATGGCATGGGCCAGATGGGTTTTCCCCAATCCTACTGCACTGTAGATAAATAGCGGATTGAAAGAGGTCTTACCGGGATTTTCGGCAATGGCCCAGCCTGCAGTACGTGCCAATCGATTGCAATCTCCTTCAATGAAGTTATCAAATGAAAGAGTATCAATGAGCTGCGAGTTTACCTTGATTTTCTTAAGTCCAGGTATGATAAAAGGATTGGGAATTTCTCTTGCTGAACCATCTGCGTTAATATTTACAGGCATCGTAACGTTGGGATTTTCTGTGGCTTTGCGATTAGAACCCGGTACGCGAATGGTATAAGGGGCGCTTCCTGGATAGCTATTATCCATTACTATGCTGTATTCCAGTCTTCCATCAAGCCCAAGTTCTTTGCGAATGGTCTTTCGCAGCAGATCGATGTAATGCTCTTCAAGCCACTCATAAAAAAATTGACTGGGTACCTGGATGGTTAGAACATTATTCTCCAGCTTAACGGGTTCAATGGGAGCAAACCACGTTCGAAAGCTTTCAGCACTTATATTGTCCTGAATGATTTTCAGGCACTTGCCCCATATCTTTTTGGCCTCGTTCTCCATGATTCTAATTTGGTCCATATAGTTTTTTGAGTTCTTCCCAGCTTAGCGTCAACGAAATAACATTTACATGCTTATTCGGTGAGTTTTCAACAAAGTTGTGTTAAAAAAACATTAAAATCGATTCTTTCATCCCTTGACTTTTTCAATTCTTTTTATAAAACCATTTACCACTAGAAATATTGAGTTTGATAATGAATGGATTCAATGCCGCTGTAATTTGATCTTTGAATTAATTTTAAATAATAAACTTACGT